>NZ_JANSJA010000193.1:0-19933 GCF_047462335.1 Synechococcus sp. H60.1 | reverse complement strand
AGGAACTTGGTTTACGGTTAGGCTGACAGGTGCGCTTTGAGCGGCAGGAGCCTGGTTGCTGGTGAGCGTTGTGGCAGGGTTCGTGTAAGTGCCCACGTTTGCAGCAACCACCTGAACGCTTATCAAGCAGCTTGAATTGGGACTAAGCTGGCCACCGGTCAGAGAAATAAAGCTTCCATTTGCAGGGGCGCTTGCAGTTCCCCCACAGGTATTGTTGAGGTCAGGAGCGGCAGCAACGGATAGCCCTGCCGGCAAGATTTCCGCAAAGCTGAGGCCGGTCAGTTGGATGCCGGAGTTGTTGGTGATCGAAAAACTTAAAGTAACAGGAACACCTGCCGAAGTCGTGCTCGGACTAAAGCTCTTGTTAAAGGTTGGAGGAGCCAAGGGGGCCGGAGGCAACCCAACAATGCTGGGAGAAGGGTTGGGGCTGGGCAAGGGTGGGATCGTCGGCGCCGAGACGGGAGGGGGCACGAGAGGGCTGGGCTGGGTTGGGGGAGCAGCTCCAACGGGAGGAGTAGCCGGCACTCCCACGCCAGTTCCGCCGGGTTCTACACTTGGGTTTTGCACAGGAAAGATCGGCCCAGGTATAAAGCTGGTTGCATTCTTATCCTTCGCCTGTTGGCAAGCCGTCAGCAAACCAACACAGAGGCAAGCCAAAACCCCAGCCAGCTTTCCGGTTTTCATTCCCTCATCCTCCTGACCTTAAATCTCTCGCAGCAGTTAAACACTGCCCTTAGCCAGCTTCACGCTAGGTAGCCTGAGCGCGTGCCTCTAATCTTAGGGCTTGGCCAAACGAATCGCGAATGACCAGGATCACCAAAACCCTTTCTCCGGCAAAAACGTTGGCATTGTAGGCCACCAGATCAGCCGGGAAGGTAAAGCCATTGGTGAGGGTGATCCCGTCGGTTCGGTCGGCGTAGCTGTTGCCTCGGCCTATGAGCGTATTCCTAAACTGCTCGATGGCTGTCGGCAAGAAAATGCCGGTAATATCTGTGCCGCGGCTGATGTTGAAAAACTGCAGCTCTACGCTGGCAATGACCCCTGGCACCAACAAGCCGCGCAAGGTAACTGTTACAAAAGCGGATCCCACTGGGGGAATCACAGCAGGGTTTGCCGGGGTAGAGAGCAAAAGGTTGAATTCCCCAGCTGGCCGCAAGCTGGGTGGATCCGGCAGGTCAGGCTGAATGGGTGGCGGCGTGATGGGGGCAAAGTCTGGCCCAGGGCGGAAGGTGATGGGTGTGAGGTTGGGCGAGATGGTGGGGGCCACGGCCACGGGAGGAGGCGTGGATCCATTGGCGGTCAAGAGGGGTGGCAAGCCGCCCGTAGTCTCGCTGCTGCAGGCAGTGGCTAGCGCCAGCGAAGCCCAAGTTGCCAGAAGAGAAAGGCCGCCACGGCCAGGGCCTGAGCCAGAACGTCGTTTCATCGGGGAATTCTCCACTCACTCACACCACAGCAAATCTTTCCAACAGCGCCCAGCCGGGATCCACTGAATCTGCCCCTGTGCATGGGCAAGATTATGAGGGATCCCGTTTCAAAGGCGGATGCCTGCTGTTAGTTCTACTGCATCTTGGGGCGTTGTCAAGCAAGCGGCAAAGCAAATCTAAGAAATTTTTTTGGAAATGGCCCATCCCCTAGATATGGGGTATCATAGCCTCGAGCAGGGGCGGCCAGCTTACCTGTAGCGTTGGGGTTGGGTGCCTTTTCCTCCATTTTGTGTGTGGATTTCCCCAGATTAGGGTGTGTGAGGCAGTGCCGTATGAACTTCAAAGGTCGCTCATTGGCAGTTTTGTGTGGAGTCTTACTTCTAGGCGGCTGCGGTCAAATTGACGAATCCCCCGCCTTGCCGGGGCCTGTCCAGGTGGATCCCACGGCGTTTGTCTCGGCGCAGGAGTACCGCTTTACCCCCGGCTCAGTGCTGGAGACCACCAGCTTGAGGCTGGACTACATCAACCCAAAGTTTGACAACGGGATCCCTGTGCGGAACAGCGGCTTTCAAGGCAGTGGAGAAGCCCGCATTACCAACGTAGAGGCCCGCATTCTGCCGGTCAATGAGATCCCAGCCAATGAACTGACAATTGACTCAACCCTTCGCTCCAGCACACTGGCCCTCCAGATTGCCCGAACCACGCCGCTGGTAAATCTCATCGCCTTCGGCCCCAACGACGGCAGGCTATCTACGCAATTCAGCATCGCCGGGTTGGTTGCCCTTTCGACAAACCCCAACGACCAGCGTATTCGAGTCAACACAACCTTTAGAGCTGCCGATCCGGATACGGAAACTGTTTTAACTTTAACCGTGCGCCGCATCTTGGTTAGCCGCAATGGCAACCAAGTCGTCTTAGAGGGAGATTCTTCTCTCATTGTCCCCACCGTGGGAGTACTCTATGAAGATCCCGGCCCTAATGGCAACCCACCGGCAGGATCCTTTGTCAATCCTCCCCCACCTCAAGGGCCTGTCACTGCCATCCTGCAAACCGGCAGCTTCTCCGCCAGCTTTGTGGTGCGGCAGCGGGGCGTGGCCGGCGATGGCACTCCTGAAGATGCCCTGGCTCTCTTTGCTCGCCTGAACTTCCGGCCCAACCAGGCGGAGATCGTCTATCGTCCCGCCCAGGTGGGTACCCAGTCGGTGCTATTTGCCCCGGATCCCACTCGTCCGAACATTCTGCCCAACCAGTTGGTACGCATCCGGCGTCTGCTGAACGGTCGGGTACAAGCGGAGTTTGACCCGGCCAATGTCAGCACAGTCCTCAACTTTGTCCAGGTCAGCCCGCCGCCACGACCTTTCCCCACGCCGATCCCGCAGTTGCCCGTCCCTGAGCGTCCGGGTGCTCCTACGGCCTTTGACTACTTTTTCTCCCTGCGCACCGAGCGCTCTACGGGTGAATTACCTGGCTCACCTGTGGAAGGAGATACCCCTGAGCCGGTTATTCTTCAGGGCATTGTGCCCGCCACCGGCGATTTTGTCTTCCGAACCCTAGCCGGGGCACAATTGGCCGGGCCGTTTAATCGACTTGACATTGGTGGTAGTACGCAAAGAGGGATTCTAAGCCTTGTCTTCGACTCAACGACTTCTGCCGACCGGATCTCCGGCCAGTGGTTCCTGGAACAAGAATTCCCCACGGACAATCTAGAGACCACTCCAGGAGATTCTGAGGGATCCATTCTGATCATCCGTGGCTTCTTTGAGGGCGCGCAGGTGCGGCTCTAGCCCTAGCAGCCTGTTTTGAACCCCTCTAGCTCGGCCCTTGTGGCTGAGCCTTTTTTGTTGGATTAGGGAGCCCTTCCTCTATCTGCTCGAAAAAAACTTGAGCCAAACTCTATTCTTCGCTACTCATCCTCCTGGAAGCGCACAATCGCAAAACCAGGTTCCGGCTCGTGGTTGGGGGGCAGTTGCACGGGCTCCTTGGCCTGCTCTTGCACAAGGCCCATCAACAGTCAATACAGGCGGCTCCCCGTTCGTTATTTTCTGAATTTTCTGAACCAGAGACTCAACCAGCCAGCGAAACTCCTCAAAGGTATATCGCTGGATACGCGGCCAGAGCCATGGGCCCAGCATCCTTCTCGCTTGACCAAGCAGCAAAAAAAGAGGGATCCCGCGGAGGGATCCCTCAATTACTTAACCTCTAGAGTTTGCTAGCCAGACAAGGAAGCCGTCGAGGCGATGACAAAGGCCGCGTAGGTCAGGACATACCCCACCGTGAAGTGAGCTAGGCCCACCAGACGACCCTGCACAATGGACAGAGCCACCGGCTTATCCTTCCAGCGGATCAAGTTGGCCAAGGGGGTGCGCTCGTGCGCCCAGACCAGGGTCTCGATCAGCTCTTGCCAGTAACCGCGCCAGGAGATCAAGAACATGAACCCCGTGGCCCACACCAAGTGGCCGAACAGGAACATCCAGGCCCAAACCGCCAGGTTGTTCATGCCGTAGGGGTTGTAGCCGTTGATCAACTGGGCAGAGTTGGCCCAGAGGTAGTCCCGCAGCCAGCCCATCAGGTAGGTGGAGTTCTCGTTGAACTGGGCGGTGTTGCCGCTCCAGATCCCCAGGTGCTTCCAGTGCCAGTAGAAGGTCACCCAGCCAATGGTGTTCAGCATCCAGAACATGGCCAGGTAGAAAGCGTCCCAGGCGGAGATGTCGCAGGTGCCACCCCGACCCGGCCCGTCGCAGGGGAAGCTGTAGCCAAAGTCTTTTTTGTCCGGCATCAGCTTGGAGCCGCGGGCATCCAGCGCCCCTTTGACCAGGATCAACGTCGTGGTGTGCAGGCCGAGAGCAATGGCGTGGTGCACCAGGAAGTCACCAGGACCAATGGGCAGGAAGAGGAACCCATTGGGATCGTTGATGGCTTGCAGCCAGCCCGGTAGCCACACATTGCCGTAGTTGGGCCAAGCCGTAGAGGCGATGCTATCCGGGTTGGACAACAACACGTCCATGCCGTAGAGCATCTTGCCGTGGGAAGCTTGAATGAACTGAGCAAACACTGGCTCAATCAGGATCTGCTTCTCCGGCGTGCCGAAGGCCTGCATCACGTCATTGTGGACGTACAGCCCCAGCGTGTGGAAGCCCAAGAACAGCGATACCCAGCTCAGGTGGGAAATGATCGCCTCCTTGTGATCCAGCACCCGCGCCAGCACGTTGTTCTTGTTGGCTTCGGGATCGTAGTCCCGCACCAGGAAGATGGCCCCATGGGCAAAAGCCCCCACCATCAAGAACCCAGCGATGTACTGGTGATGGGTGTAGAGAGCTGCCTCCGTGGTGTGATCCATGGACATGAACACGTAGGGGTTGAGGGCGTACATGTGCTGCGCCACCAGCGAGGTCACCACCCCCAAGCAGGCCAGCGCCAACGCCAACTGGAAGTGCAGGGAGTTGTTGACCGTGTCGTAGAGGCCCTTGTGCCCTTCGCCCAGCAGGCCCCCGAAGGGAGTGCCCTTGGGCGGGTTGTGGGCACCCAGGATCTCGCGGATGCTGTGGCCAATACCCCAGTTGGTGCGGTACATGTGGCCCGCCACGATGAAGATGACCGCAATGGCCAGGTGGTGGTGGGCCATGTCCGTCAGCCACAGGGACTGGGTGTTGGGGTTAAAGCCGCCCAAGAAGGTGAGGATGGCCGTGCCCGCCCCTTCCGCCGTGCCCCAGACATGGTTGGCCGTATCTGGGTTCTGGGCATACACCCCCCAGTTGAGGGTGAAGAAGGGCTTCAGTCCCGCCGGGTGGGGCAGCGTGGTGAGGAAGTTGTCCCAGCCCACGTGCTGACCGCGCGACTCGGGGATGGCTACGTGCACCAGGTGGCCCGTCCAGGCCAGCGAGCTGACGCCGAACAAGCCGGCCAGGTGGTGGTTGAGGCGGGCTTCAGCGTTCTTGAACCAGCTCAGGCTGGGCCGGAAGCGGGGCTGCAGGTGCAGCCAGCCGGCAAACAGGAACACCGCCGCCAACAACAGCAGGCCGATGGCACCGGTGTAGAGATCGCCGTTGGTGCGCAGGCCGATGGTGTTGAACCAGTAGTAGAGGCCGGAGTAGGCCGCGTTGACAGGGCCACCGCCCCCAGGTTGGGTGAAGGCTTCCACCGCCGCCTTGCCAAATTGGGGATCCCAGATAGCGTGGGCGATGGGGGTGACGCCGGTGGGGTTGGCCACCCATTGCTCGTAGTTGCCTTGCCAGGCGATGTGGAAGACGTTGCCCGAGGCCCACAGGAAGATGATCGCCAGATGGCCGAAGTGGGTGGCAAACAGCTTTTGGTAAAGCCGCTCCTCCGTCATGCCATCGTGGGTCTCGAAGTCATGGGCGGTGGCAATGCCATACCACAGACGTCGAGTGGTGGGATCACTGGCCAGGTCTTGGCTGAATTGCGGAAAACGAGTTGCAGTTGTCATGATTCTCTCTTCCTCCTTGCCTTAGCCGAGTGCGGCAAACCGTGCCAGGAAGAACGCCCACGTGGTGACGATCCCACCCAGCAGGTAGTGGGCCACACCGACCGCCCGACCCTGGATGATGCTCAGGGCGCGGGGTTGAATGGCCGGAGCGACTTTCAGTTTGTTGTGGGCCCAAACGATCGACTCAATCAGCTCCTGCCAGTAGCCACGGCCGCTGAACAGGAACATCAAGCTGAAGGCCCAGACGAAGTGGGCGCCCAAGAAGAGCAGCCCATAGGCCGACAGCGCCGAGCCGTAGGAGTTGATCACCTGCACCGATTGCGCCCACAGGAAGTCCCGCAACCAGCCGTTGATGTTGACGGCGCTGGCTGCAAAGTTGCCGCCCGTGATGTGCTCAATCGTGCCGTCCGGGTTGACGGTGCCCCAGATGTCGCTCTGCATCTTCCAACTGAAGTGGAAGATCACAATCGAGATGGCGTTGTACATCCAGAACAGCCCCAGGAAGACGTGATCCCAGCCGGAGACCTGGCAGGTGCCGCCGCGGCCTGGCCCGTCGCAGGGGAAGCGGAAGCCCAGCTTGGCCTTATCGGGGATCAGGCGCGAAGAGCGGGCAAAGAGCACCCCCTTGAGCAGGATCAACACCGTGATGTGGATGGTCATGGCGTGGATGTGGTGCACCATGAAGTCCGCCGTGCCCAGCACCATCGGCATCATGGACACCTTGCCACCCACGGCCACCACGTCGCCGCCGAAGATGGGGCTCACCGAAGCGCCCACATAGGGAGCGGTGCTGGCGATGGCGTTGGTGTGCAGGGATTGAATCCACTGGGCAAAAATGGGCTGCAGTTGGATGCCGGTGTCCGAGAACATGTCCTGCGGACGGCCCAGCGCCTGCATGGTGTCGTTGTGGACGTAGAAGCCGAAGGCGTGGAAGCCCAGGAACAGACACACCCAGTTCAGGTGGCTGATGATGGCGTCGCGGTGGCGGATTACCCGATCCAGCACGTTGTTGCGGTTTACCGCTGGGTCATAGTCCCGCACCATGTAGATGGCCCCGTGGGCAGCGCCGCCAACAATGAACAGTCCCCCTATCCACATGTGGTGGGTAAAGAGGGAGATCTGCGTGGCGTAGTCGATGCCCATGTAGGGGTAGGGGTTCATGGCGTACATGTGCTGGGCCACGATGATGCTCAGGGATCCCACCATGGCCAGGTTGATGGCCAGTTGGGCATGCCAGGAGGTGGTCAGCACTTCGTAGAGACCCTTGTGGCCTTCGCCGGTGAAGGGACCCTTGTGGGCTTCCAGGATCTCTTTAATGGAGTGGCCGATGCCCCAGTTGGTGCGGTACATGTGGCCCGCCACGATAAACAGCACGGCAATGGCCAGGTGGTGGTGGGCCTGATCCGTCAGCCAGAGGGCGCCGGTTTGGGGATCCAAGCCCCCCTTGAAGGTGAGGAACTCCGCGTACTTGCCCCAGTCCAACGTAAAGAAAGGCACCACCCCGCTGAAGAAGCCCCAATCCACACTGGGGAACATCTCCTTCATCAGGGCCGGCTTGAGGATGAACTCGTGGGGCAGAGGGATCTGAGCCGCCGGCACGCCCGCATCCAACATCTTGTTGATGGGGATGGCCACATGAATTTGGTGACCGGCCCAGGCCAGAGAGCCCAGCCCCAGCAGGCCCGCCAGGTGGTGGTTGAGCATCGACTCCACGTTCTGGAACCACTCCAGCTTGGGAGCCCGCTTGTGGTAGTGGAACCAGCCGGCAAACAGGCAGAGGCCAGCCATCACCAAGCCACCAATAGCGGTGCAGAGGAGTTGAAACTCATTGGTGATGCCGGCAGCCCGCCAGAGGTGAAATAGGCCCGACGTGATGCGGATCCCTTCAAAGCCGCCGCCCACATCGCCGTTGAGGATCTCCTGGCCAAAAATGGGCCAGACCACTTGGGCGCTGGGCTTGATATTGATCGGATCCGCCAGCCAAGCGGAGTAGTTGGAGAACTGAGCGCCGTGGTAGTACATGCCGCTCAGCCAGACAAAGACCACCGCCAGGTGGCCGAAGTGCGCAGAAAAGATCTTGCGAGAGACGTCTTCTAGGTCGCTGGTGTGACTATCGAAGTCATGAGCAAGAGCGTGGAGGTTCCAGATCCAGGTCGTGGTCTTGGGGCCACGCGCCAGGCTGCGATCGAAGTGTCCCGGCTTGGCCCATTTCTCAAATGAGGTGGGAACCGGATCGATATCAACCGTCACCTTAACCTTTGGCTCTCGCTCCTTGGGTGTAGTTGTCATCAAGAACTCCTCTCTTGCGACAAGGAACGAAGCATTCCCGCCCATCGTCAGGAAACCCCCCAGGGCGGGACTTACCAGGCATTATAGGTCAGGGTTTGTAAACCCCCCGTCGCTTCACAATAATTAAACGAGGGATCCCTTGTCTGATCAGGGTCGGCGTCGATTGGCAATCGTTTTTCCAATTGTAGATGTAAATATATGTAACGAATTTTCACCAACCCAATCTGCTCTGGTGAAATGAACGCTGAGAACTGGGCAACGGGCAGCAAGGGATCCTCTGGGTGGGGATATGTGGTAGAAAGCTGACAGCTTCCTGCGCAGATGTCCTTCTATGACTCTGGAAATTCCCCGTCGCCAGTACGTCAGCAACTACGGCCCCACAGTAGGGGATCGAGTGCGTCTGGCGGATACCGAGCTGATCATCGAGGTGGAGCAGGATTTCACCACCTACGGCGAGGAGATTAAGTTCGGCGGCGGCAAGACCATCCGCGACGGCATGGGGCAATCGCCGACGGCCACCCGCGCCAACGGGGCTCTGGATCTGGTGATCACCAACGCCCTGATCTTGGACTGGTGGGGCATCGTCAAAGCCGATGTGGGCATTCGCGACGGCTACATTGTCGGCATCGGCAAGGCCGGCAACCCCAACATCCAGACGGGGGTGACACCAGGCATGGTGGTTGGCCCCAGCACCGAGGTGATTGCCGGCGAAAACTTGATCCTGACGGCAGGCGGGATCGACGCCCATGTGCATTTCATTTGTCCTCAACTGTGCGAGTTTGCCATCGCTTCGGGAGTGACTACCCTTTTGGGTGGCGGAACCGGGCCGGCCACAGGCAGCAACGCCACCACCTGCACACCGGGGGCCTGGAACTTGGGGAAGATGTTGCAGGCGGCGGAAGGGTTTCCGGTCAACTTGGGCTTTTTTGGCAAGGGGAACGCGGCGTTTCCTGAAGCTCTGCGGGAGCAGGTGGAAGCGGGGGCCTGCGGGCTGAAGATCCACGAAGACTGGGGATCGACGCCGGCGGTGATCGATAGCTGTCTGCAGGTTTCGGATGAATACGACATCCAGACCCTGATCCACACCGATACCTTAAATGAGTCGGCCTTTGTGGAAGACACCATCGCCGCCATCAATGGCCGCACCATTCACACCTTTCATACTGAAGGGGCCGGAGGTGGGCACGCCCCCGACATCATCCGCATTGCTTCCGAGCCCAACGTGCTGCCCAGCTCCACCAATCCCACCCGTCCCTTTACCCGCAACACCATCGAAGAGCACCTGGACATGCTGATGGTGTGCCATCACCTGAGCAAAGAGGTGCCAGAGGACATTGCTTTTGCCGAAAGCCGCATTCGCCCCCAAACCATTGCCGCCGAAGACATCTTGCACGACATGGGGGCCCTCAGCATCATCTCTTCCGACTCCCAGGCCATGGGCCGGGTGGGAGAAGTGATCATTCGCACCTGGCAAACCGCCCACAAAATGAAAGTGCAACGGGGGCCTCTGCCGCAGGATAGCAGCCGCAACGACAACTTTCGGGCCAAGCGTTACGTAGCCAAGTACACCATCTGCCCTGCCATTGCCCAGGGCCTCAGCCACATCATCGGCTCGGTAGAGGTGGGCAAGCTGGCGGATCTGTGCCTGTGGAAGCCGGCTTTCTTTGGGGTTAAGCCGGAGATCGTCCTGAAGGGGGGCTTGATTGCCTATGCCCAAATGGGGGATCCCAACGCCTCGATTCCAACCCCGCAGCCGGTGTACCCTCGGCCTATGTTCGGCAGCTTTGGCCGCGCCCTGAGCGAGACCAGCCTGCTCTTTGTCTCCCAGGCTGCCCTAGACCTGGGGATCCCAGAAAAACTGGGGATCCAACGCCGGGCCGTAGCGGTCAAGAATTGCCGCGAGATTGGCAAGGCGGATTTGAAACTCAACAGCAGCACCCCTCACATCGAGGTCAACCCGGAGACGTATGAAGTACGGGCCGATGGAGAATTGCTCACCTGTGAGCCGGCAGAAGTCCTGCCGATGGCGCAACGATACTTTTTGTTCTAGGCTAGCGGCAGCAAGTAGCGTCTCGCGGCTTCTGGGCTTTCAGGAGAGGGGCCGGAGCCTCTGGAGCCGTTGGTTAATGTCACCGGATCCGTAGCCAGCAGCGGCGGGGCGGCACCTACCTCTAGTGGTGGCAATGCGGGCAAAGCTGCAAATGACCGGGAAGGGATCCCTATATCGGGTTGAGCACTAGGGTTTGTCTGGTAAACGAATCCCGGCACTTCCCGACCCTTATCTTCGTTGAGTCAACACACCATGGCTTACGCCACGCTGCGCGAACCGATAGCGTATTGTGGCACGAACGGCTTTCATCCCGACACTGATTGGCTCTTGGGTAAACACAGTTCACCCCTACAGTGCGGGGCTTCCCGCCGATTAAGCTAAACTGTGGGCAATTTGCTGGCAGGTTCGGGCGATGGCCACTTCTACCTGCACCTTTTTGCATCTAGCCGATGTGCATCTGGGCTACGACCGCTACAACAGCCCGGAGCGGAGCAAAGATTTCTTTTTGGCCTTTCGGGATGTGGTGCGCCGCCATGCCATCCAGAACCCGGTGGATTTTGTCCTCATCGCCGGGGATCTGTTTGAGCATCGGCAAATTCAGCCTGGCGTCCTCAACCAAGCCCAGATTGTCTTGCGGGAGCTAAAGCAGGCCGGGATCCCCGTCTTGGCCATTGAGGGCAACCACGACAATCGCCCCTACGGTGTCAAGACCAGTTGGCTGCGATACTTGGCTGATCACGGCGAACTGATCCTGCTGGAGCCGGAAGCAGGAGAGGAGGGTTTGGAGCTGCGCCCCTGGGCAGGGGGGCGGGGGGGCTATCTAGACCTGCCCTGTGGGGTACGGGTGATCGGATCCCAGTGGTACGGGTCGGCGGCCCCCAAGTCCATCGAGCAGTTGGCGGCGGCCATTCGCCGGCTGCCCCCCGGGCCCGAGCGGGTGGTGTTGATGTTTCACCACGGGCTGGAGGGGCAAATTGCCCGTTACCAAGGGGCCTTGCGCTACCGGGATCTGCTGCCTTTGCGGGAGGCGGGGGTGGGCTACCTGGCTTTGGGGCACATCCACAAAAGCTATACGGAAGAGGGCTGGATCTTCAATCCCGGATCCCTGGAGGCCAACAGTAGCGCCGAGTGGGACTTTCCGCGGGGAGCCTACCGCGTTTGCTGGGGAGATGGCCCGCCTCAGGCTGAGCTGGTGCAGGACTACTATCGGCGGCCTCACCGACGGATCTCTCTCGAAGCCAAGGGCCGGGAAACCCCCGAAGAGATTGTTGCAGCCGCAATTGCCTTGGCCAAGGGATCCGACCTTCCCGAAAGTGGGCTAGAGCCAATGGTGGAGTTTCGGCTGGTGGGGCAGGTGGGCTTTGCCAAGCACGAGCTGGATAGCCGCGCCCTGCAGCAGCAGATTCAGCAGCTTACCGGTGCCCTGCTGGTTCTCTTCCGCTTCGAAGCCACTACTTTGGAGATCGGGTCGGCTGCTCTTTCCCTCGAAGAAGAAGGGCGCAGGCTGCAAATTGAAGAGAAAATCTACAGGGATCTGCTGAGCAGCCATGCCCACTACCGCAAGCGCAGCGAAGAGCTGGCACAGTTACTCTTGGATCTCAAAGAGAAAATCCTGGACGGGCAAGGCGAAGCGGAAGTGTATGCTCACCTAAGCGGCGCCTTTCTGGGGGAAGAAGACTGACCATGCGGATCCTCTCTCTGGCTCTACAGAACTTCAAGTCTCATGAGGACGCCTTCTTCGAGTTTGAGCCCGGTATCAACGCCATTTGTGGAGAAAATGGAGCAGGCAAGACCAGCATTCTAGAGGCCATCGCCTGGGTTTTGTTTGACTACTGCCCCTACAACCAAGAAGAACTCATCCGCACAGGCGCCAACGATGCGGTGGCTACTGTCCAGTTTATTTCCCAGTGGGATCAGCGCACCTATGACGTTCGTCGCAGTGTCAGCCAGGGATATCGCCTCTTCGATCCGCAATTGAAGCAGCGCCTAGATTACGAGCGCAAGGCAGATGTGCTGGCGTGGCTGAGGCAACATTTGGGCGTGCCCGCTGGTACTGATTTGGCACGGCTCTTTGCCACAACCATTGGGGTACCCCAGGGCACTTTCACCGCAGATTTTCTCAAAACCAGTCGGGAGCGGAAAGAAGTTTTCGACCGCATCTTGAAGGTAGAAGAGTACCAGCAAGTTGCAAAGGATCTGCTGGCAGTTGAAAAATACAGTGAGGCGCAAGTTTTGGCCGTCAAGCATCAAATTGAGCTGCTCCATCAACAGATGCAAGACTGGGATCCACTCCAAGTAGAGCAGCAGAGAATTGAGCAAGAACTGAGGCATTGGCAGGAGCGCTTAAGCCACCATACCCATACCTTGGCCGAGGTGAAGTTGGAGCTGGAGCGGCTGGAGAAGCTGCTTGCGCAAATCCAAACGCTCGACCAGCAAATTGCTCAACTGGAGCAAGAGGGATCCCTGCTGGCAGTAGCCCTTGAGCAAGCCGAAAAGCTGTGGGCAGAGGCCCAGCAAGCGCAGGTACAACAACAGCGCCATCAAGAGGGATCCCAGCGCTTTCTGGCCATAGAAGATCGGTTGCGGGAGCTGGAAAAGCAACGGCAGCAGCGCCTGGAGTGGCTGAAGCAGCGGGAGGGCCTGCTCTCGCAAAAGCAGAACCTCGAAAACCAACTGGCGAGGCTGCAGGAAAAACTAAGCCAACAACAGCGCTGGAAGCAGGAGCTAGAGGAGCTGGCTCCCCAGATTCAAGCCCAAGAGGAGCTGGAGCGCCGACAAAGCCACTGGGCTCAGCAGCTCGACACCTTGCTCCAACTGCACCGCGACTGGGAGCAGCTTCAGGGAGAATGGTCAGCCCACGCCGGGCGCTGTCAACTGCTGCAAAGCCGCGTCCAAGAGGCTGAACAGGCGCAGGCCATTTGTCAACAGCACCAATCAGCCTACAGGCGTTATCTGGAGTTGGAGGCTTGGGTGGCAGAGCAAGAGGCGTTGCGACGAACACGGCAGACCTTGACAGCTCAGCGGGAAACTTTACGGCAGCAGCTCCACCAACTCCAATTGCGAGAATCCGAATATCGACAACAGCTCCACCTCTTCCACAAAATGGAGGAGGAAAAGCTACACCTGCAAACTCTCTGCGAAAAGCAAATTGCCCTGGAACAACGGTACTCTCAAATGGGCCAGAAGTTGGCCTCTTTTCAGGCCCTGCGCCTAGAACTAAGACAGAGAGAAACAGAACAGGAACAGGGCCGGGCCCAGTTGGAACAGTTGCGGCTGCAGCTTCGACAGCGACAGGCCGATCGAGAGCACGTAGCCAAGATTCCCCTCCTTGAGGCTCAACAAGAGCGACTGCAAACTCAGCTCAGCCGCCTGGCTGCGGCGCGGCAATTTCAGCAGGAACTCCAAGCCCTTGTCGAGCAGGGCTCTCACCAACTGGCCCAGCACAACCACAGCATTCAAAGTCTTGTGGAGGAGCTGGCCGCTTGCCAACAGAGTTATCCGCAACTCCAACCTCTATGGCAGCGGATCCCGCAAGTTCTGGCCCAGTCTTCAGCCCTCAGCCAACAGCTACTGCAATCCATCCAACAGATTCTCCAGGATCTTTCCCCGCAAACTTGCGAGCCTCAGTTACGCCAGCAACTGGCCGATATCCAGAAGCAACTCAAGACTTTGCAGCCCCTGCTTGGCTTAACGGCGCAGATTCCCGAGTTAGAAGCTCAAATTCAACAGTTGCTGCAATGGCAAAACGAACGCCAGAGCAAAATTGAGGATCTTCAGTGGAGCCTCGAGGCGGAGCCAGACTTTCTTCGGCAACAACAGGAAATTGGCCAAGCGCTGCAGGCACTAGGGGATCCCAAAGGACAAATCCAGCGCCTGGAAAAGGAGCTCAACCATAAGCCGAGAGTTGAGCAAGAGTACCAGCAAGTTGTAGCCAGCATCCAGCAACTTGAACAACAGATACAAACCCTGGAGCAGCAGCTTCAGCCACTTGCCGATCTAGACGAGAGAATTGCCACTTTACGGGAGGAGCAGAGCTGCCATCGCAACAGCTATGAAACCGTTATCCGTATGCAACCACTTGTCCAAAGTTTGCCACAACGAAAAGATGAACTGCAAGCAGCTCAGTTAGCCCTAGAACAGATCCAGCAAGCCAAGCAGGAAAAACAAGCCCAAATTGATCGCTGGGAGAAAACAGAGGGATCCCAAGATTACCTGCAAGCCCAAATTGCAAAAGCTGCTGAAACCTTGAAGTCCCTGGGGGATCCCAGAAGCCGGGCCGAGCGGCTGAAAGCAGAGCTCAAGCTGGAAAGACAGTACCTGCAAACGCAGGCAGGGTACCTACAGCAAATCCAGGATTTGGAGGCAGCACTCCGTCCCCTTGAGGAAGCGCTGCTGCAAACTGAGCACTTGGATCGAGAGCTGGGATCCCTGCAAGAACAGCGCGAACACTACCGAGCGGATCACGAGCAATATCTACGTCTGGAGCCTATTGCCAAACTGCTCCCCCAACGAGAACAAAAGCTCAGTGAACTGAAGGCGCAACAGCAAGCATTGCAAGCCCAACTGTCCCGATTACGGGCAGAGCGGGATCCTTTGGCTTCCCTCTATCAGCCTCAGGAGCACCAACGTCTGCACTCCCTTTTGCAGGCCACCGAAATTCAAAAGGCCGAGGCCCAAGCTCGCCTGGAAAGCCTTGCCCCTCAACTGCAGAAAATCCAGGAAAGGTTACAGCAACTGGAGCGGGTGAGAGAAACCTTAAAACAAGTTGAGACGCAACGCATCGAGAAAGAGCGGCTGCATCGCTTCATTAAGTTTAGCCGAGATACCTACAAAAAGGCCGGCCCCCAAATTACCCAATACTATCTACAGCAGATCAACAACATTGCCGATCACCTCTTCCGGGAAATCCTCAACCGCCCCAATGTTGCCCTCACCTGGGAGGCCGACTACGAGATCCGCGTTCAAGAGGGAGGCGGCCCCAAACGACGTTTTGCCAGCCTCTCTGGAGGAGAGCAGATGTCGGCAGCTCTGGCAGTTCGCCTGGCTTTGCTCAAGGTGTTAGGACAGTTGGATATTGCCTTCTTCGACGAGCCCACCACCAACATGGACGCCCAGCGGCGACAGCGGTTGGCAGAGGCCATCACCAATTTGCGATCTTTTGAGCAGCTATTTGTAATCAGCCATGACGATACCTTTGAGCAAGTAACGGAGAACATCATTCGGGTGGAGAGGCACTCCGGCTCTGACCAGATGAGGAGGGATCCCATCTATGGTATTTAGAGCTGACCGGGTTCTGGCGGTATTGCAGCAAAAGCGAGAGGCTTTCGTGACTTTTGATCAAGGGCTATCGGAGCGCAGAGAAGGGTATCGGCAGGCCATGAAAAGCTTGTGCCGGTGGTCGAGCGCAGAGATTGCTGAAAAAACAGCGCTTTTGGACTTTCCCGGTGCCCTGCCCACTCAAGAATGGGATCTTCATTCCAGTTGGGCAATTCCTTTTAAGCAGCAATGGGCCAGCTACGAAGAAAGCTGTGAGTGGGCAAGGTCGGTTATCAAAAATATTCCCACCTTTGCAGTAGACGGATCCCAGATCTATCCCAGCAAGGATCTGTCGATCCCGGTGGCCTTAGTGCAGATCGGCTGGTATGAGAATCATCACTGTGCCCAAGGCCTGTATGAGAAAGATATTCAAGTCGATGTACTGACTCCAAAGGATTTGGGATCCGATAGCAGCGGTGAGCCCAAAGAGCGCGTTGTCAACATGCGTCGCTTTCAAATGGAAACAGAAAAGCTGGTGGAATATATCCGGAGAGCTCAGCTTGGATCCCGAAAGTTGGCCTTTTTAGATGGGGCGTTGGTGGCTACCTTCGCGGAAGCTCTTGAGCCGGAAAGCCGAGATTTCTACGTACAATGTTTACTCCAGGTGCTGCGGGCCAGCGAGCAAAACCGGATCCCCATCGTTGCCTACATCGACACCACCTATACCTCAGATCTGGTGACATTGCTGCGGCATTGCTTCGATCTTCCTGAAGCTCCTCAGCTCCACGATGCCCAATTGCTCAGCCCCTGGCTAGAGTGGGGGGAGCGCACGCCTTTTTTTATCTGCGCTCGTGGCGGCAGCCTCAACCCTCAAGATGGGATCCTCAACTCCTACCAAGAAATGCGGGAGCGGGTGGGATTTATTTATTTGCGCACCAACAACAACTTTCCGGCCCGGCTGGAGATACCGGTTTGGGTTTATGAGGCAGGACTTTTGGACTGGGTGGTGGATCTGGTGCGCTGCGAGGTGATCATTGGAAGAGGCTATCCTTATGTGCTGGAGACAGCCGATCAAATAGCCGTCATTCGCAACGAAGATCGCAACCTTTTCCTGCGCCTGATGCAAGATTGGGCAAGCCGCGAGAAGCTCAGCCTCAGGTTATCTCAGAAAACGGTGAGTAAACTGCAGCGGAGGCGGGTTCGATGAGATTGGGCAAGGTGGTTCGCTCCAACAATCACTGCGACTACGTAGTGCAGGTGGATGACATCTTAGAAGTCAAGAATCCTCCCTCTCCCGACGACTATGGCTTTGGCAGCTTTGTTAAGCTGGAGAGCGATCAACGGCACTGGGCTGTGGGTCTGGTCTATAACACCCAAATTGTCAACCCACTCTTTCTCAACTCCGGCCCACGCCTTTCCAGCCAGCCGGATCCCTATTTTTCCCCTGATTTACAAAACGAGGTGCGCACACTGCTTTCGGTGGTTCTCATCGGAGCTTTGGACGAAGAGCGGGGCTGTGGCCGGCAAGGGATCCCGCGCGTGGTGGTGCCCGTAAACACACCCGTTTTTCGCATGAGCCAAGAAGAAATCCTACGTTTTCACCAAGATCCCCAAGGTCAAACCCAGTTTTCGTATTATGGATTGCTCTTGAGCAGCGGTGGCAACTTTGCTGACCACCTTATTTATCAAGTCTTGAACGATATCATACCCATGTTTTCCGATCCAGCCCAACAGCGGGCCCTGCAAATTCTAAGCAAAGAATTGGCCTGGAAAATGACCGTAGGAGCGATGCGCTGATGACCAAAAAAACTGTAGGGATGCCTCAGCCCTCTGAGAATGGGCGCTATCCAAAAGCTGTTTTCTCCTCTGATGAAGAGGCCCCAGAGGTAATCGGCACCGTCAAGGGCCCCGGTGAAACCCCCAACCAATATGTGTTTATCACTTCCAATACCCAAGCCGTAAGGGTAGGCGATTTTGTCTACTATGAAGTGCGGGATCTCCAGTCCCAAACCCTGCAAATCCTAGGCAAAATCAGCCAAGTCCAGCTTTTGGATCACATTCCCGATCGCATCTTTGCCGACACCGAGATCGATCCCAGCACCATTGTGGCTTTAGTGGGCTTTACCCATCCCAACCCAGAAATTTACGCAGTTACCGTCGAGGTCATCGGCTATTTTCACCGCGCCATGGGCTTTATTAACCCCCGTCGCCCTCCGGATCCCGGTGCCAAAGTCTTTTTGGCCTCCAATCGTCTGCTGAAATCGATTTTGAACAAACGGGATGAAACAGCCATTGGGGGCGCTCACTTGGGCAGTTTGCTGTTGCGCGATGAGGGAGCGGTGCCCGTGGTGCTGGATGTCAAGGAAATGGTTAGCACCCATCTGGCTATTTTGGCAGGGACGGGATCCGGAAAATCCTATACGGCAGGGGTCTTGATTGAAGAGTTGATGTTGCCCAAAAACCGGGCTGCTGTTCTTATTTTTGATCCTCATGGGGAATACCATACGCTGGCAGAGATGCAGTCCCACCCCAAGTTTTTCGGCGAAGACGGCTACCGCCCTAAGGTTAAGGTTCTCTCCCCACAAGAAATTAAGATCCGCGTGTCTTCTCTCAACTTTTTCGATATCCTTACCCTCCTGCCAGAGACCACCGACCGGCAGAAATCTTTCCTAGAGAAGGCTTTCCGCAAGGTTACCCAGTTTAATCCAGTACGTTGGACGATTCAGGATCTGATCGACGCCGTCAACGAAGTGGATTCCAAGGAAGATGGATCTCAAGGATCCTCAGCACCTGCCCTGGAGTGGAAGCTGGAGCAGATCGATCGCTCTCCCTATTTCAGCAATGTAGAACACCTGGCTCCAAAGGATTTGTTTGAGCCAGGGCAGGTAACCATCTTACAAATGCACGAGATTAGCCAGGAAGAGCAGCAGGTGATTGCCGCTGCTATTCTGCGCCAGGCCAATTACGCCCGCATTAACACCCATAAAGGCAAGATCCAGCCGGGGGATGAAAATTACCTGCCCTATCCTGTTTTTATCTTGTTGGAAGAGGCCCATCGCTTTGCCCCTGCCCACGAGCCTTCCCGCTGCAAGCAGGTGTTGCGCACCATCCTTAGCGAAGGACGCAAGTTTGGACTGGGAGTAGGTCTCATTACGCAACGCCCCGGCAAGTTGGACTCGGATATTCTGTCGCAATGCATGAGCCAATTTTTGATGCGAATCGTCAACCCTTCCGATCAAGAAAACCTGCGCCACAGCGTTGAGGCTGCCGGACGGGATCTGCTCCAAGAATTGCCGGCTTTGAGCAAGGGTCAGGTAATCGTCTCCGGTGTGTGTGTCAATACCCCTGTTCTGTGTAAAGTGCGGCAGCGCTACACCCAGCATGGTGGCGAAACCCTAGATATCCTCGGCTTGTGGCAAAATCACTTTCAGGCGCATCGCCAACGGGATCGCCTGGCCCAATCTGCTCCCCTTAAGCCACGTCCTCAGCCTCAAGTGGTTGAGGGATTGAGTATTGACTAGAGATCCTCAAAAGCTGAGGTCAACCAGCAGCCGAGCATCCTGTCTATAAATGTTGAGTCAAAAAATCCATGCAGTTTAGAACGGTTCATGACCGTCCCTTTTAGGTTGCGACACTTCCCAAGTGCTCCGGGATCCCAAGCTTTTCTGCTCAGGAGAGATGAGCATTGCAGCTCAAAAAATAGTTTCACGACCATTTGGAACGCTAGTTTGCTGCCAGCGGAGAAGAAAGTTGTGGTGAGGAAACAAGCTCTTTGGCGAAGTTGGGTGGGCATTGCCGCTGTGGCTCTACTGGGATCCGGCCCTGCCTATGCCCAGTTGCGGCTGATCCCTGAGGCGGCGCGGCAGGTCTACGCGGCCTTGCCAGATTTGCCGCTGGAAAATGGCTATACCCCCGTGAACCCCAATGACGGCGGCCCCGCGCCCGAGGAAGATACCTTGGTGCGGCGGATGATGGTCTACCACCTGCAGGTGGTCGGTCGCTCTCCTACCGACCGCTTTGACTGGCAACTGACGCTAGCGGACTATTTGGACGCCAATGAGCCGATAGTTGCCCAGCGCTACCCGGGTGCCGAGCGCCTGACGGTTAACCCCTATGCCCAAGACAAGGCAGCCGTGCAAGCCCTGACCCGGCAACAGCGACAGGCCCTGCTGCGGGCCATTCTGCTGGCCTTCGGCGGGGATCCCGATCCCAAGCCCCTGTACATTCCCACCGCCTTGAACCCTGTCCCTGCCCCGCCCACCCCAGAACCGCTGCAACGCTTGCCGATCCCCGGCGCTGGATCCGCCGACCTACTCCGGCCCTAGAGGCGACCCCTCACCCCCGGCCCCTCTCCCTCAGGGAGAGGGGAGCTAGGACTTGACGTAGCGAACGGCTTCGTCAGTTATATTCCAGTCGCCATAGCTTTTCTGGGAAGTGCTCCCCTCAGCCCAAAGTCTTTCCGGTGTAGTT
>NZ_JANSJA010000192.1:0-6941 GCF_047462335.1 Synechococcus sp. H60.1 | reverse complement strand
GGGGGTGGTCGCGTGAGCGGCGCGGAGCGCTTGGGCTGACTTCCCCTGGGAGAGGGGCCGGGGGTGAGGGCTCCCCTTTTTTGCCATCCGAGACAAACGCCGCAATCAGGAGGCCGCTTGCCCCTTCAAGTGCTGCAGGGATCGGAACAGGAGCACGATATAGGTCCAGGCAAGTGGCGTAACTGCTACCCCCCCGACCACCCCAGGCACCAACCCAAGCACAGTCCCATCAAAGCCGAGGATCGAACCTAAGACTCCTGCAAAAACAACAAAGACAAAAAAGACAACAGCCAAAATCAAACCTGGAACCACAAGAGCCCAAAACACGCCCCACCAGCGGCCCTTGACAAGGTTCCAACTGTAGCGCAGCCCTTCTGTAGCTCCTCGATTTTCCAAGGCAATGGCACAAGGGGTAAAAACCAGCCTGACTCCCACGTAAATGCCAGGAAGGATCAAAAGGAGGGAGGCAAGGAAAGAGAGGAGTCCTACTAAGATGCTGCCGAAAACCAGAGGCACTGCCTTCGAAAGGGCCCGGTCGAGGCTGTTGCCCAGCAGGGGAGCTTGCCGCTTCAGGTGCTGATCCACCAGCCAAAAGGCTGCGCCAGCCAGGATGGGAGCAACAATTAGGCTGTAGGCCAAATTGAGGATCCCCCCAAAAAGTGGGATCAGCTCTGCGACGATGGGAATGACAAAGCCGGGAGAGGCCAGGATCAACAGCGGCCCATAGACGGGGCCTACAACTTCAAACGAGCGCTGCAGAAGGAAAAACGGGTTAAGAGTAGCACTTTGCATGGCAGAGGGATCCCTGGGGTAGACACCCTCTACATACCACACCATCCCCCTTTTTGGGCTGAGAAGGGGATTAAGCAAGTCAAAGTCTGGGTCTTGCTATACAGCAGATTTTTGTAAAATCCAGGCCGCCGCTTGTTCGCCGCTCCGCAGGGATCCCTCGATGCTGCTCTGGTGGGTGTATTCTCCAGCCCAGAGAAGGCCCGGCAGGCCACTGCCGGTGGGAACCAGGTGCTGCTGAAAACCGGGTGGCTGGACAAACTGGGCAAAAGGGATCCGATACACCCGCAGCAGGCGCAATCGTTCCAAGGGGGCTTTGGGAAAGTAGGCCTGCAGCTCGGCCCGGCAGGCTTGGGCCAGCTCCTCGTCGCCCAGAGGGGGATCCCCCAGCACCGTCACCGAATAGAGATGCTGACCGGCAGGAGCCAGCGCCGGGCTGAGGCGGGTGAGCTGCACCCAGTGGTTGATCCAGCCTTGGCCGCTGGCGTTGAGGTACAAGTAGGCACCGCGGGCCAGGGAAAAGGGGGCGCAGAAATAAAGGCAGGTCACTGCTCGTCCCTGGCTGGGGATGGGCACAGCAGCTTGAGGGCAGAGCTCGGCCTGCCAGGCTCGCGCTTGAGGGGCATCGGTGGCACAGACCACCCATTCAGCAGGGATCTCCTCGCCCTTGGCGGTGCGGATCCCGCGCACTTTTCCCTCTTCCACCAGGATGCGCTCCACCGAGGTTTGGTAGCGGATCTGCTCTGGGGCAAGGTGGCCGGCCAGTTGGCGGACAATCTCTCCCATGCCCAGCGCCGGGGTGACGATGGCTCCTTCGGCCATCATCTTGAAATAAAAGGCAAAGAGGCGGGCGCTGCTGGCCAGATCCGGATCCAAAAGAATGCCGCGGAAAAAAGGGTAGAAGAAGTGCTGGCAGATCTTTTGGGAAAATCCGTACTCCTCCAGGAACTCTCGCACTGAGCGGTCAGATCCCCCCAGTCCTTCCTGGAAAACCTGTTCTGGGGTGCGCCGCGCCAGCTCCGCCCGCAACTGCAGCACCTTGAGCTTGTCGCCAAAGCTGGCCAAGGGGTTGAAGAGGGAAGGGACAATGCTGGTCGGATCCCGCAGGGGATCCCCCAACAGCCAGCAGCGACCGGGTTGGGCCAGCATCGCTCCCGGACGGTAGGGGCGGGGGTTAAGCTTGCTCAGATCCAGATGCCGCCGCACTTGGGGATAGGCGGTAAACAGCACCTGAAAGCCGCGATCCAAACGGAAGCCCTCCACCGCGTCGGTGCGCACCCGCCCGCCGGGGCCGTCGCTTTTTTCCAGGACTAGGACATCGCTCCAACCCGCCTGGCTCAGCACCTTGGCGCAGGTTAAGCCGGCCAGCCCTGCCCCGATAATGACCACTCTGCCCATGCTGCTGGGATCCCTTCTCCGTGGAGTATTTTACCTGGCTCGATTCCTCAAGGCTGAGTCCCCTTCTGAGGCAGGATGTTCTGGCCCCCAGATGCGAATGGCGCCATCGGCACCGCCGCTGAGAAGGGTTTGCCCGTTGGGGCCAAACAGCAGAGCACTCACCATCCCAGTCTGGCCGCCCAGGGTGCGCAACTCTTTGCCGCTGCCCAGATCCCAGAGTTTGATCTGCTGGGCGCGGTGATCGGTGCCGCTGGCCAGCAGGCGGCCATCGGGGCTGAGGGCAAAGGTGGCCAAGCCAGACAAGGGCTGGGCCAGAGTGCGCTCGAGGGATCCCGTGCCCACGTTCCAGATCCAGACGCCGGAAGCGCTGGCGGCGAGCAAGTGGCGGCCATCGGGGCTGAGGAGCACCTGCTCGATGGGGTAGTCGGCCTCCAGGGTTTTCAACAAAGCCCCGCTGCCGGGATCCCAAAGATGAACGGTGGGATCCCCGTTGGCGGCCACCAGGATCCAGGGCGGGCTCCTTTTTTCCGCCACCCCAGAGGGAGCGAAGGCCACCGCCGTAATGCCTGACCCCTGGGTAACCGGGTGGGCGGCGCTGTCGATGGTGCGCACCAACTGGCCATCCTCAGCTTGCCAAAGGCGAATGGTACGGTCGGCGCTGCCGCTGGCAATCCAACGGCCATCGGGGCTGATGGCGACGCTGTTGATCAGCTCGGTGTGGCCCTGCAACTGCAGCCGTGGCACCCCATCCCCCAGGGTGGCCAAATCCCAAACCCGCACCGTCTTGTCGGCCCCCCCACTCACCAAAAAGGTACCATCGGGGCTGATGGCCAGCGTCTCAATCGAGCCTTCGTGGCCTGCCCAGCTCTGCAGCAGTTGGCTGGCCTGGGGATCCCAAAAGCGGATGACACCGTCGTCTCCCCCGGCAACCAGGAGATCTCCATCCGGGCTGATGGCCAGAGCGGTGATAGCGGCGGGGCCTTCCAGTGTGGCCTTGAGCTGCAAGGACTTGGCCCAGTCAGCTAGGTTGAGGGCAGGGCTGGAAGAGGATAGGGATCCAGTCCTGGAGGGATTGGGCGGCTGCTCTGGGGAGCTGAAGCTTTTGAGCCCAGCGGATCCCAAATTTGCCCTCGTTCCCGCGGGCGGGACAGAGTCCCTGGGCATAATTGCCTTCTCTCCCCACAGGCTGAGGTTGGCCGCCAGTTGCCAGGCAGCAGCTCCGAGTAGCACCAGCAAAGCCGCCAGACTACTCCCCGCCCAAAGTGGTGGGATCCAGAAACGCGCCCGCAGTGATACCGAGGAACGCGGCGGCGTAGTCGGCTCCTGTAAGGGAGCGGCGGCAACAGGGTCGGGCAGGATCTCAGCGCCGGGAGAGACGCCCTCTGCCAGAGGCAAAGCCTGGAGAGCGGCCAAAGCTGCCGCTGCCGAAGCAAAGCGCTGCCGCGGGTCACAACCCACCAGGCAGTCCAAAAAAGCGGCAAAAGGAGCGCTGGTAGGAGCCAGATCGTGCCAGCGCAGCTCCCCCGTCAACGGGTCGCGAAACAGCTTGTGGGGCGGGATCCCTGAGAGGGCCTGTATGGCGATGAGCCCAAGTGCCTCCAGATCGCTGTCGGCAGCCTCGGGCCCAGAGTTGCAGCAGCCCAAGCCCAACACCACCCAGCGGCCATCCGCCCGGCGACAGATCAGGTGAGAGGGCTCTAGGTTGCAGCAGTTTACCCCCTCACTGTGTAGCAAGGCCAAGGTTTGCAGCACATCTTGCAAAAAGGCCCGCACCTCCGCCTCTGACCAGAGCTGCCCTTGCTCCGTGGCCTGGCGCAAGGCTTGCTCCAGGGTAGGCCCCTCGATCCACTCTTCTACCCAGTAAAAGCCCCCCTCCTCCTCAAAATAGGCCAGCAGGCGCGGGAGAGTGTCATGGGATCCCAGGCGTTCCCGCAGCGCCATTGCCTGTTGAAATCGCTGCCGGGTGGCAGAGGGCTCTTCCTCCTTGGGAGAGCGAGGTTGCCAACGCCTGATCACCACCCAGATCTGTTCGGGGCGATGGCCATCTTGGGCCAGGTAGGTTTGCCCGCTGGATCCCAGTTCTTCTAGGATCTGATAGCGGCCAGCCAAGGTTTGCCCTACCATAAGGACTCCGGTCGCTCCAGGCAGATGTGGCTCACCAGTGGCCTATCCTCAGCCAGGCTACCAATCTTTGCTTCTGACCCATAATGCCACAGTAAGAAAACGGGGTCTAAGGCAACCCCCTCGGCAAGAGATAAGGTCTCTGGCTACTCGAGGCGCAAGAGATGGAGGTAACCTCCCTCGGGAAAAAGGAGATCTAGATCAGGCGCGAGGAGCTGGGGCTCGATCCTCTCCCCAATTGGCGGCCCGCCCAAGGAAAATCCTCTACACTAAATAGAACCAGTACAGGCAAAACCGCGTCCATTCTATTGTTTGCCGGTCTGTTCTCCAGGCTGGCCTCCTTGGCACCTTATGTCTTCTGTCAACCCGGCCTTGCCCATTCAGTGGATCGATGCGGATTCGGGAGAGGTGGTGGAGGAATGTCCCTGGGAGAGCAGCCCCCATCCGGGTACCTACGTTCAACTGGCGGAGCAGCACTATTTGGTTTTGGAAAAGCGCCATTCCTATCAACTGCGGCAGGGCAAATATCACCTGTGCAGTATCCGCGCTCTCATTCGCCCAGTGAGCCCACCCCCTGAGGCCGGCCACTTTCTAGGGGATCCCTCCTGTCGGTTCAATGCCCGCTCGCCCCTGTTGCGCTGCGCCGTTAACCCCAACGGACCCTGCCAAGGCTGCCCCCACTACGAGCCGGCCCAGCGGCGCTAGCCCTCCAGGTCCAGCGCCAGCACCTCGGTCAGGGCGCGGCTGGTTTTCTCCCGGAACTCGGCTACGCTTACTCGTCCCAGCAAATACACCGCCAGCAGCATCACCGCCGCCTCCACCCCGAAGACGGTGGCGTAGGAGAGGACGGGGGAAGAGGGAAAGAGAATCCGCCCCAGATCCAGCAAGGCGCCACCAATGAGGGTAGAGAGCGCCTGCGACATGGCCTGGGCTAGGCCCCAGGCTCCAATGAAGGTGCCGGCGGTTTCTGCTGCCGTCAAGTCCAACATTAGGCTAATGGCGCCGTTGGTGGTGATCCCGGAAGCCAGGCCAAACAGGATCATGCACAGTTGCAACATCGCTGGCTCGCCCGTAAACCCTGCCAAAATGGTCAACCCAAAGGAGATCGCCACCAGCAGGCAGCCCAGCCGAGCCGTTGGCTGCTTGCCCAGCCTGGGCACGATCAGAAATCCGGTCACCACAATTCCCGCTAGAACGCCCAGGCTCCAGAAGGCGTTGAGCTGGGTACTTTGGGATACGGTCATGCCGAACACCTCGCCGCCATAGGGCTCCAGAACCGGCTGCTGGATAAACAGGCCCATGGTCATCAGAACCAAAAAGCCAAAGAAGATCAGGGTTTGGCGGCTGGCGGTGAGCACCTTGAGGGCCGTGCCCAGGGTGATCTGGTCTTCCCGCCCGGCCAAGGTGGAACGGGATCCATAGCGGGAATAGCGTTCTTCCACCCCCCAGGTGGCGATCACCCCCAGCAGGATCACCACAGCAGGAATAACAATGAAGAGGCGGTTGATCGTGTTCTGCAAGTTCTCGGGATCCAGGCCGCGCAGCAGCACTGCCGAGCCAATTGCCCCGCCGGCAATGCCCACCATCAGCATCGACCAGACGATCCCCACCAACTGGGAGCGGTTGTGCTCATCGGAAACATCCACCAGCAGCGCCGCAAAGGGCGTGGAGCAGGCGCTCAGGCAAAGCCCATAAAGAGCAAACATCAAGGCGGCGAGAGCAATCCAACCGTAGGTGGCCAGCGACCAACCGCTACTGGCAAAGCTCTGCCCCAAACCCCACACCACCTGCACGGCCAAGAAGATGCACAGGGCAAACAGCACCGAGCCCAGGCGCACATAGCCGCTGCGGTGCGTCCCAAACAAAGGCTTGGCATCGGAAAGCTGCCCAAACCAGACGCGGGCCGGGGAAACCAACTGGTGCATGGCCAGGGATCCCCCCACCACCGTGGCCGGGATGGCCAAGAGCTCCGGGTCAATCATGACTCGATTGAGCACTCCCAGGGTCAGCAGCGACATCATCCCCAGCCCCATCTGAAATAAGCCTAGGCGAAACATGACGGGCAAAGGCAAGGGGGGCGCCGAAGGCTGAGACTCTGAAGAAATGGCCGTGGCCGCAGACACGTTGACCTCAGGATCCCGTTGAATATTGGCCATGACCTGTGATGATTCATGCAAAAGCCCTACAGCTTTTTATGGTAGCCCAGGTAGCTGGGGATCCCGGCAAAGGGATGGGGTTGCCAAAAGCGAAACTGCCGCGCCGGCTCTCCGTAACCGGGTTATGGTCAGGGCATCGTTAAAGAAGGGAGCCTACTATATTGAAGGAAGCCCACATCCCCACCTTTTGGCTGCTGAGTTCGCTAAGCTGGATGAGCATTTCCCCGGCTGCTCTGCCGCTGATGTCCACTGCTTAGGCAAACCCTATGGATTTTCCGACGAGCCAGGATCCTTCCTCATCGCTGCCGCAATGGGCAGAGTACTTCGCTTATAGGCAGGTAATCGACCGGACAATCGCCATGACTAGGGATCCGCGGGCGTGATCCCTGGCAGCCCACTACGGGCTGGATATCGTTGAGCTCACCTGGGAAGATACCGGACGCCACAAGGGGTCTGCCCTCGGCCCCAACATCAGCG
>NZ_JANSJA010000191.1:0-746 GCF_047462335.1 Synechococcus sp. H60.1 | reverse complement strand
ATGCTCATGGTCATGCTCGTGCCCATGCTCAGTGTCGTGAGCCTCCTCCTGAGGCAGAGAGCTGGACTGAAACAGATCTGTATCCAGGATCAGCTCCAGGGGCACTGCGCTGTTGACCGTGCGCAAAATGCGGGCATCTTCCTTGATCTCGCGGATGCGTTTTTCCAAGCGTTCGATTTCCGCCGGCTCAACCAAGTCCGTTTTGTTGAGGAGAATGACATCCCCATAGGCAATTTGGCTGTAGGCGACGTCGCTGTTGAACAGGTCGGGGGCGAAGTTAGTAGCATCCACCAGCGTGATGATCGAGTCCAGTCGTGTCAGATCCCGCAGTTCTGGCCCCAAAAAGGTGAGGGCAACCGGCAAGGGATCCGCCAGTCCTGTGGTCTCCACCACCAGGTAGTCGATTTTGTCGGAGCGCTCCATCAGGCGCAGCACGCTCTCGACAATGTCGTCGCGGATGGTGCAGCAGATGCAGCCGTTGTTGAGCTCTACGAGGTCTTCTTCGCTGGAGACAATCAGCTCGCCGTCGATGCCAATCTCCCCAAATTCGTTGACCAGTACCGCTGTGCGCATCCCCTTCTGGTTGCGCAGGATGTGGTTGAGCAGGGTGGTTTTCCCACTGCCCAAAAAACCCGTGATGATGGTAACGGGTAAGCCTCGCTTGGGCACTTCAATGGTGGGGGTCATAGAGAACCGCGATCTGCTAAGGGAGAACCCTTCCACTCTATCCTCTGGAAGGCCGCTCT
>NZ_JANSJA010000190.1:0-752 GCF_047462335.1 Synechococcus sp. H60.1 | reverse complement strand
GGGGGTGAGGGCAATGGAGAGTAGGGAACTCGAATCCCTGACCTCTGCGGTGCGATCGCAGCGCTCTACCAACTGAGCTAACTCCCCGTGTCTTTACCAGAATAACCCAAGTCCGCCGCCAAGATCTCCCCCGCCTGCAGCTCCAGCCCTGCAAAAACCTTCGAGGGCACCCGCTCGGATCCCTTCAGCTCCAGCAGGTCGTACCAGCCCTCGTGCAACAGCAGCAGGCTCACCTTCTCCTCCATCGGATCCACAATCCAGTACTCACCAATGCCCAAAACGCAGTATTCCGCCCGTTTGGCCCGGTAGTCCGCCGCCCGGCTCGATTCGCTCACCACCTCCACCACCAACAGCGGCGGCGGATCCTCCAAGCGAATCAGAGCCTCTCGGGATCCCATCTCCTGCCACTGCTGCAGAGGCAGCACCACCACATCCGGGATCCGCACCGTATCCCAGCGGTTGCCCCGCGGCGACTGGATCCCGATAGCCATCGGCTGAGAAGTCCACGGCAGCCCCTGGCGCCGGATCTCAACTCGAAAAGCGGTATTGAGGAAATCCACAATCTGACCGTGCCGTCCGGTTGGAAGGGCCATCGGCACCAACTCCCCCGCCACCAGCTCATAGCGGGTATCGCCGCCATCGGAATACTTGAGGTACTCTGCCAAACTTAGGCGAGCCGCTGTCGGCCCAGGAACGGATCCTATCGTCAAAGCCACAGCCGCCTCCAAAAGCCACTCTGCTGCCATCCTAAC
>NZ_JANSJA010000189.1:0-30274 GCF_047462335.1 Synechococcus sp. H60.1 | reverse complement strand
CGCGCCTTACGTTGAACCCTGAGCAAGGAAGAGGGCTGGCGAAGCTCCCTCGCAGCAGGGCAAGGGCTGGGAGCCAGTGGGATCCCAGTAGTCTCCTGGCGCCCAAAGGCAAACTGTACAATAGCGGCAAAGTTCTTGCCCCCTGAGCGTCTCAGTGAACGGCGGCCAGCTTCCCTACGACATTCTCATCCTCTCCAACGGTCCCGGCGAGCTGCTTACCTGGGTGCGGCCAGTCGTCCTAGAATTGCGCCAGCAACTGCCCCAGGCCCGTCTTTCTCTGGTGCTCTCTCCTTGTCCGCACGCCTCTGGACAAGAGATGAAGATAGCGGAGGAATTTATCCGGGTCGATCGGGTGCAGGATCCGGATTTTTTTCTGGCTTTTCTGCTCACGGGTCAGACCGAAGAAGCCTGGGATTGGGCCAAGCGGGGGGTGGTGCTGTTTCTAGGAGGGGATCAGTTTTTTGCCGTCTGGATTGCCCGTCGTCTGCGCTACCGTCTGGTGGTGTATGCGGAGCATCAGCCCCGCTGGCGACCCTGGGTAGACGCTTTTGCTGTACGGACGGAGGAGATCAAACGCCGCTACAACGGGGGACGCTTCCTGGGCCACCGCTGGGCCCCCAAAATGCACGTGGTCGGGGATCTGATGGCCGATGGCGTGGCCAGTGCCGTCTACTTGCCGGGGATACCTCTTCCCGGCTGGCTTAGCAGCCGATCCCTTCCCACACAGGCTTCTGGCGCTGCTCCCAAACCGACGGCAGGCTTTTCCACCCTCCTCCAGCCCCTCCCCGATCCCATCGAGGAGCCGGAATCGGTGCGAACGGCACCGGAAAGGGTGGAATCCCGCTCTGCCGACGAAGCTTTGCTGCCGCACAGCTGGCAACGTCTCAGCGATGGCAACCGCACCCACTACCAGGTGGGGCTGCTCCCCGGCTCCAAGCCGGCCAAACTCTCCCTGGGGGTGCCGCTGGTGCTGGCGGTGGCGGATGAGTTGCGCCAGTTGCTGCCCAACGTCCGCTTCGTAATCCCAGTGGCTCCCGGCCAGACGCCGCGATCGCTGGCGGCCTATGCCCATCCCAAGCTCAACCCCGATATGGCCGTGATTTACGGCACCTCGGCCACTCTGGAGCAAACCAATTTGGGATCCCACTTCGTCACCCCCTTTGGCACCACGGTACACCTGTGGACCAGCTTCCCCGCCTATTCGGTGCTGGCCAATTGCGACCTCTGTCTAACTACCGTCGGCGCCAACACTGCCGAGCTGGCTTACTTGGGGGTGCCAATGGTGGTGGCGATCCCCACCAACAAGCTGGAGGCGATGCGCGCCTGGGGCGGGATCCCTGGCCTGTTGGCTCGCCTGCCCGGTCTGGGCACTTGGCTGGCCCGCCTTATCAACAGAATTGCCCTGCGGTGGCTGGGTTACCTGGCTTGGCCAAACCTCTGGGCAGGACGCGAGGTAGTGCCGGAGCTGCGAGGACACTTGCGCCCGGCCCAGGTAGCCGAACAGATGCGGGCCCTGTTGACTGATCCCGAGCGGCGTCAACAGATGCAGGCGGAATTGCAGCGTCTGGGGGGCAAGCCGGGTGCGGCTCAGGCCATCGTGCAACTCGTGGCCCAGCAGTTGAGCAAAAGCTAAAGGAGGCGACCGAGGCGCTCCCGCAGCTCGGCAGCGGCCTGCTCTAGGTGTTCGGGAGTATAGCCGGTGGTCTCTACCCTAACGGCAAGGTGGGTGTCCTGGCTTTCGTGGAGATGGAGCCACAAAATGTGACGGCCATCTGCGGTTTTGCGGTTGGCGGCCTTGACGCCGTTTTTGGGGGCAGCGTAGGCGCTTGGGTCGTAGCGAACCAGATCTACCCAAGGCAGCTCACGCAGGAGTTTTTCCACCTTGACCCAACTGCGAGGACGGTGATGGCTGCTGTCGCTGCGCAATTGGATGACCTGGGAGCGATCTCGACCAGAATCCGGCAAGCTTGCCCGCGGGATCCGCGGCTGAACTTGCGGTTGCAGATAGGGCAAATACACCAAAGATTTGTATTGCTCGTGGATGTAGCAGACCGGGATCCCCAATTGGCTGCCCACCACGGCCATGACCATGGCCTGGGCTTTAAACCCCCCGGTGGCGGCAAAGGTGACGATCCCCTTGGCGCTCTGGGCCAACTGTTGCAACAGCTTGGCCATCCGCTCCAGCGAGGATCCCTCTAGCTCGTAGTTGATGCCGGGGAGGGGCAGCAGGGAAACCTGTTGCTGGCCCAGCGCTTTTTCAAAAAAGAGCTGCAAAATCTGGGCACACTCCAGTCCTTCAGGGGTTTCGGAGTACAGCAAAATCAAGGCATCCTGCGGAGTGGGATCCAGCCGGTAGTAGGTGTTGGTTTCGGCGCTGATCAGTTCCAAGTCTGTTTTTTTCATCCAGGCCAAGGCCCGTTCTGGATCGCCGATGGTTTTTTGGCCGACCCAAGGGCGCTGCGGCTGCAGGTCTTTGTCCAGGTTGGTAAGCAGAGAGGTGCCCACCGTCATGATGATGGTCTGCATGAGTTCCCCACCAACTTTTGAAGCAATAGACTATTAGGCTAGCCAAGCCCAGAAGCTCGGCCCATCTGCCCTTGCCAGTTCCTAGGAGGGTGGCGTTAGTGGACAGAAAAAGCCGTAGCCCTCAGCGCCGGCGGGAGTAGGGCCGAGGATAGGGCTGGCGCATCTGCCGAGCCAGGTACACCTGAAAGGTTTGGGCCACTGCCCCCGCCCGCCGCAGGGGAATCTCTGCCACTGGCTCAATTTGTTCAAAGTAGGTGCCGTAGGCGGCCGGGATCCCTGCTCTTGGCTGAAACAGCTTGGAGGTAATCAGCAGGCCATCCTGCCCTAGCCAATCTTCAGGTTGCGACCAAAAGGCAAAGCCCCGCAGATCCTCATCCAGGCAGGTGAGGGGTTTCTCCGTCAGCGGCGCCAAGGCCATGCCAATCTGGCCGCCCAAAAAGTAAGCGTTAGTGAAAATGAAATCCGCCTCCGCCAGAGCCTGGGCCAAGCGGGGATCCGCCTGAAATCGCCGCCGCAACTGTTCGATGTCAATCAACTGAGTCGAGGGATCCTGTTCCACCGGCCACAGGCCCAGACCGCCAGGCGCTTGCAGCAGCCCGTAGCGCACATGGGCCAGCCCCACCCCCACCAACAGGCTCACCGCCACCGCCGTTCCTGCCAAGAGCCGCCTTGCCTCCGGCCACCTTTCCCAGCGGGATCCCAAAAGCAAGCTCAGCACCCAGAACCCCGGCATCGGCCAGGTGGGCAAAATGGGCCGATAGCCCCCCATCAAGGTAAAAGCCAGCACCAGCGGCAACCCACAGGCCAAGATCAAAAGATGCTTCAGCTCTCGATCCGTGAGGCGTCTTCCCTGAAAAAGCGCCAACCCCACCCGCCCACCCTCGGCCAAGCTCAGCCCCAGCAAAGGGATCCCCAAGGTTGGGAAAAGATAAAAAATTTCCGCCAGCACCGTCAGAAGCAGCTCTTGCAGTTGGTACCCTGCCTCCGGCACCGCTCGCCCCCCTTGGAAGCGAAAGGAGGCCCAATCCTGCTGGGCATTCCAGATCAGCACCGGGCTGAAGGCCGCCAAAAACCCCAGCACTGCCACGAGTGCCCACCCCGACCTGAGGGCGCAGCGGTGGGCTGGGCTGAGCAGACAAAAGAGCACCAGGCCAAACCCCAACGCCAGGCCGTGGTATTTGCCTAGGCAGGCCAGCCCCACCAATAGCCCCATCAGGGCTAGCCTGGGCCCCGGTCGGTAGCGAGCTGCCCCATAGACCCCCAATTTCCCCTCCGCCAAGGGAGCTGGAAAAAACTCCTGGGCAGCCACCCACAGGGTTGCCGCCGTAAAAAACATCAGCGGGCTATCCGGCAGGGTCAGCACCCCAAACCCAATCCAGAAAATGGGCGCGATGCTGATGGTTGCTAGAGCAATCAGCCCCGCCTGCAGCGAAAAGAGCCGCGCCGCCGTGAGGTAAAGCAACAGGGAAGAGCCACTGTAAACCAGCAGGGATCCCAATCGAATTGAAAAAGCCGACACCTGCCCCGTCAGAAGAGGCCCCAGGCCTGTGGTCCAGGCCACCAGCGGTGGATGGTCAAAATAGCTCCAGTCCAGATGGCGAGTGTAGAGGTAGTAGTAGGCTTCGTCAAAGCCCGGCGGCAACAGAGCCGCTACCCAGCAGCGCAGAAGCAGGCCCAACCCCAAAATCCACAGAGCAGCCCGCGGCAGCACAGGGGATCCCTTTAAGCGCGTGGACAGGTGTTATTGTCTCAGCTTTGGCCAACCTTGCCTCCCCTTGTTGGCTGGAAGGAGCTATCAGGATAGGTTGAGCCTAAGGCGTTGCCTCCGGCAGCTTGACCGGACACCCCAAAAGCTGGCCCCATTGCTCCGCTTCCGCCCTTGCCTTGCTATCATCAGAACCAAAACCCAGGTAGAATGAAGGCTTTCCCGATCGCAAGTGCACCTCTACATAAGCATTGCCAGCATCGCCACTGGAACCTCTTGACCTTGCAGACACAGAGGGATAGCTTGGCAGCCCCGTACTTTAGTGCAGAGCAGAAAAGCCCGTAAGCAACTTTAGTTGCCCATCAATGGTATAGCTGTTACTCGAAGTACCACTGAACCTTTTTGGAAGTAGGTTGGCGACAGCTTTTTACTCCCCTTCTGGGGAAGTATGCCCTCGCCTCCCACCTTTTCTCCCCAAGGAAAAGGGAGATTTGATGAGCGGGGACTTGAGACAATCCCAAGCTAAAAAATCCGGCGACCGAAACAGAGACCAAGGGAGGAACTCTATTGCGGCATTGGCCGGGATGCCTCGCCTGGGAAGGGATCCGCCGGAACCCTATTTGCCTCGCTGCAGAGGGGCTCGAGGCTGGCTCCCCAAGCTGCGCCCAAGAGCAAGGTTATCAACAGGTGAATGCGGCCATCCAAGATCACCACATCCAAAAGCCCCGCAGCAAAAAACGCCGTCAAGGCCAGTAAAACTCCCAAGAGGATCCCGTCTTGGGAGCAGCGCCAGGCTCCCCAGCTCCGCACCAAGATCCAGCCCCACAAGGCCAAATAGCCCAGCAGCAGAGGGATCCCGCCTTCTGCCGCTAGGTGCAAGTACAAGTTGTGGCAGTGGCCCAGCAGCTCCGGCGGATCCTGGGCGTTGTAGAGGGCAGGGAAGCTCTGCCAGCCCCAGCCCGTTAGGGGACGCTCCCGCACCATCTGCAGGGCAAAGCGCCAGGCATCCAGGCGGTTGGCCGTAGAGCTAAAGTAGGGGGCCTGGGGGTCAAAGGTGTCTGCCAACCGGCTCCAGATCAAGGAGGGCACAACCGCCCGCCAGCCGGGCCAATCCAAAGCCGCCGCCAAGCCGGCCAACCCCAAACTGGACAGGAGCAGGAGCCCCCACCAGCAGCGCCGCAGCGCCAGCCCAATGAGCAAAGCCAATCCCCCTGCCCCCCAGCCGTTGCGGGAGGCCGTCAGCAGCAACAGCAGGGATCCCAGCCCCAGCATTGCCGCCAGCCCTGCTCTGGTAAGGGGGGATGAGGCTACCCCCCACAGCCCCGCCGCCAAGCACAGGTGGATCACTAGGTAAATGGCCAGGATATTGGGGGAGGTGAAGGCCGCCGCCGGCCGCTCCCCGCCAGCCACTCCCGTAATCCAGAGCGGCCCCAAGAAGAGATGCCCCCGCCACCCCCACAGAACCTCTCCCCAGCCCAACAGCAGCATCAGTCCACTGCCTAGCACCAACACCTGCGCCAGGCGCCGGCGGCTGAGGGGATCCCTCAGTGCCCCAGCCAAGGCCGGCAGCATCAGCAGAAAAGGCCAGTAGTTAAACATCCCCAGCAAGCTCAGCCGCCAGTCTTCTGCCAGCAGCGCCGTTGTCACCGCAACCAGGCTCAGCAGGCCTGCCAAGCCCAACAGGGGATCCCGTCGGATCTGCTGCCAGGAGCGGCCATAGCTCTGCACCGTTCCCACCACCGCCAGCAGCAGACTGGGGGCCAGGTTTAGCGGGATCAGCGCTGCCGCTCCCAACAGCCAGCCCTGGGGCTGCGAAGGCCAGGGATGCGGCGGCAGGCCTTTAGAGGCAACTGAGGGAGAAAAATTACTCATCGTCGATGGGGATCCCCGGTCGTACCCGCCCCTGACCGAAGTAGCGGCCAAACTGCAGCTCGTACACCTCATCTTCATCCTGGGTTTCCACCCACAGCTCCGAGCGGGCATAGCCCACGCACAGCAGCCCGTAGCCCTGCTCCTTCAGCTCCCGGGAGATCCCCATCGCCTCCGGCTGGTAGAGGAATCCCTGCCGGATCCGCACCGCACAGGTGGTGCAGGCGCCGTTGCGACAGGCAAAGGGCAGTTGGATCCCTTGGGCTTCGGCAGCCTCCAGGATGTATTGGTCGGCAGGTACCTGGATGAGATAGTGGGTGTCTTTCTGGCGGTCGTGGATGTGAACCGGGTAGGAATGCATGGAGGAGAAGGGCCTTTGCCAAGATCAGGAGACTTCTCCATGATCCCATAGGATTTCAATGGAGTTAGGCTACTCCCCAGCTCGGTAGGATAAGCTGAAGGCAGGGCCCCAAGGAGAGCAGCCTATGCTAGAAACCCACAATTCCCCCCTACCCTCAGTGGAAAAACTGCCGGCCACCTTCTCAGCCGAAGTTTTCAACAAGCTCATGGAGAGCAATACCGAAACTCGCCCCTGGGGCAGCTTTACAGTGCTAGATGAGGGCCCTGGCTACAAGATCAAGCGGATTGTGGTGCTGCCCAAGCATCGCCTTAGCCTGCAGATGCACTACCACCGCAGCGAACACTGGATCGTTGTTGCTGGCACCGCCAAAGTTACCTGCGGCGATGAAGAGCGGCTGATCACCACCAACCAGTCCACCTACGTGCCCCCCTGCACCAAGCACCGCCTGGAAAACCCTGGCGTCATCCCCTTGGTGATCATCGAGGTGCAAAACGGCCAGTACCTGGGCGAAGACGACATCGTCCGCTTCAGCGACGACTATGCCCGTGCCAACGGTGGGCAACCGGCAAAAGCCTGAGCTTGGCATCCTTGGCCAGATAGCCTAGAACGGGAAAAAGACCATCAGCAGCAAGGCAGCAATCAAGCCCAGCGCCACCTGAACTGCCTGCCCAAAAGGAGGATGGCTGGTCACCACTTCGCCATAGCGGCTCTGGAAGCGGGACAGATCTAGGTAGGGAACTACCCCCCGCCGGAACCATCCCACCACCGCTCCTTCTTGGCCGATCAGCCTGCCTGCCCGGCTCTCCCCAAACAGGAAGTTGCCCAGCGGCCCAAACCGAGAAACATAGCGCAAGAAAATCATCCCCGTCTCATCCTGGAACTTGAGATCGGCGCCAAAGCGATAGCCTGGATCCCCTCGCCCAATCACCCGCCCCTGCAACTGCACCGGCAAGCCGCGCAAGGGGCTGGCATAGGGGTTGCTCATCGCCTTCAACACCGTCAACGCCGGCGGGTTTTCCAAGCTGGGGTACATCACCGTCATCTTCAGCAGTAGGCCCAAGCTGGCTCCCGCCACGGCCAGGCCGGCAAACATGCCGTAAGACCCTGCCTGCAGAGCGGGGATCCCGAGCACCATCCCCAAGATCGCCCCCAGCCACTCGGCGTTTAACAAAACCACGTCCAGAAGAAAATTGCCGTAGAGCTGCTGGCGGTTGAGCTGCTTGCCCTGGGCCACCACGCTGGCCATGTCGAACTCCACCGGCAGATCCAGTTGTTCGGCATAGGTGCCCAGCGCCCGCACCCGCTTGCCAGTGAGGGGATGGGTGGAGTTCAGCTCCATCCACCAGGCCCAAGGGTTAAACAGATCCCACAAAAACACCCTGCCCACCTGGCTGGGATCCGCAGCCATCCGGTAAGCTGTTCCCACCATCACCGCCGCCTTGGCATCGTAGATCCCCAAGGCCCGCGTCCCTTCCAGCAGGCGAGCACTGCGCTGTCGGGCTTCCTCATCCTGTTCCCGCTCCCCTTCTTGCACAATGCCAAAGGCTATTTTCACCAGAGCCCGCGAGAGGGCGTTGGGGTTGCCGGTGGTTTCGGCGGCAAAGTGATCGGCAAAGTACTCCCGCACCCGCGACAGATACAGCACCAAGTAGGAGCCAGCCACGTAGAAAAAGTAGGCGACCAGCGCCAAGGAACCTATGTTTTTGCCCCCTCTGCGATCCCGGCGCGTGTCGCGCAGGTAGACGTAGAGGAGGTAGAGGATCTGCACCAATGTGGAAGCCAGAGTCATGACCGCGAAATCCCAGTGGATCACATGCCCCAGCTCGTGGGCATAAACTGTAGCCACCTCCTCATCTTCCAAGTAGGTGAACAGGCCCTCGCTGACGACGATGCGGGCCGTATCCGGCAGGCTGCCATAGGTAAAGGCAGTGGGGTTTTGGTCGCGGATCAGACCCAGCTTCGGCTGCTTCAGCTTGTACTGGCGGCAGACCCGTTCGATCACCTCCGCGCTTTCGGGGCTGCGACGCCCGATTTCTGCCAGGCTCACCCACTGGGTGCCGTAGAGGCTGTGCTGGATCCAGTCCATCAGCCAGGGGGACAAAAAGAAAATCAGGGCGTTGAAGGCCAGGGTGAGCAAAACAGCAAAAAGGAGAGAGCCAAAAGAGAACCCCTCTTCCAAGGTGCCGAAAACGGCCAGGGCCAGCACAAACACCATGCCGAACAACAGGCTCAGGGTCACGCCGGCGGCCAGAGTGAGGTTGCCGGCAAAGCTGGCCAAAACCAGCGAGACCCCTGTCTGAGGAGCGCGATACCGGCGGTGGGTCTGACCGGTTTTGAGATTGGAGGTGGCGGGATCCAACTCTGCTAAGGTGCGGCTGGGGTTGAAGCAATAGCGGCTCAGCCAAACGCTCAACAGGCGCAGCTCATGGGGATTGAGGCTTTTCAGAGGTTCCAGCCACAGGGATGCTTCCACCGACAACGTCACCGTCGAGACGGCGCCGGGGTTGCGGAACAAGGTGGGCAGTAGGGGCAAAACCTCCTCTTTTTGCCCAGCGGTGAGGCTATGAAAACCCAAGACCGCCTGGCGCACCACGCTCGAAGGTTGAGGCAGGTCGGCAGTGAGCAACTGGCGGTCTTGGACAAAGCAGTAGCGGCTGAGATCTGGACTGTCGGCGGGATCCCTCCTGCCCGTCGCCACTTCCGGAGCCAGCCTCACCTGGGCCTTCCAGTCGGCCTGCTGCTGGCCGATGGGGCGGCTGTAGAGAGCCAAGCGCCTAACTTGGGGGTAGCGTTTGGCCATGACCTTCTGGAACCAGGCTGTCAGATGCTCATAGTTGAGGACAACATTGGCGGGCCGATTGAGCATGACCACCAAGGCGTAGTCCTCGGCATTGTCCTGGAGGGGCTGGACCTTCACCTGGATCCTCAGACGCAGGTTTGCCAGAGCTTGCTCTAGCCACTGCGCCACTTCCTGCTCGTTCATAGCCATCTCCCGAATTGGGTGGGATAAGCTCAGTTATTGCCTCAACTGCCAATGGCTTTCGACTTTACAGCGGCTATTCTGGCACTTTCCCTGCCAAGGGGATCCCCATCTTCCCACAAACCCAGTACAGCTCCGCTGCTGGGAGAACGCCCCGGGCAAGTATCTGTCCAGGAGCTGAGCTTCAGAAATTGTTTGGCTACAAGATCGAGCGCTGTCCCTCCGGGCTGATGCCGATGATGGTGAGCTGGCAATCCAGCACCTTAAAGCCGTACTTTTCAGCCACCTTCTGGCTGATATTCAGGATGGCGTTGTTTTTGAACTCGATGACTTTGTTGGTTTTAATGCAAACCAAATGGTGGTGGTGGTGGGGGGCAGGCTGGTTGATCTCATAATGTTTGTGGCCTTCGGTCAGTTCCAGCTCGCGCAAAATGCCCATGCGTGCCATCAGCTTGACAGTGCGATAGATGGTGGAAAGGCTGATGTTGTGGCCTTCTTCCCGCAACTTTTTGTGCAGCTCCTCAGCGCTTAGGTGAGTGCCCTCGGGTAGGTTCTGAAAGGTTTGCAAGATAATCTCCCGCTGCCGGGTGGCTCGCCAGCCTCTGGCGTTCAGCTCTGCTTTGAAAGCTTCTTCTGTGTAGACCATAATGCCGCCTCTCCACTTTTGGGAAACATCGCCGCAACAGTCAATAAGTTCTGCAATTGATAATAGCTTCATCCAAGATAGTGCCACCGACTTTCGGCTGCCAAAGGAATCCTGCCCGCCCTCTAGAGAGGCAACCCCGGCGTCCGGACTGCCAGAGGGTGCGGGAAACCGGATCCCGCCTCTATTGGAAATGAGCTAGCCTACAGGGTATGCCCAGGTGGTTCTATAGTTCGAGTGAGTCTGGGCTAACATACTCGGGAAAAGGCCCGCGGCATCCCGGCGGCGTTGGTCAGCGTAGTCAATACGGGAAGGGAAAACAAAGATGCGGTTTGAGCAGCCCAAAACCTATTCCATCTCTCTAGGTGGCTGGGGCTTCTGGCTGGGATCCCTGGCCTTGGCAGCTTTGCTGACCCGTGTCGGGCTGGGTTGGCTGGTTGCTGGGTTGGTGGCTCTGTTGCTGTTCTTGCTCTCTCTGCCGGTACTGGTGCTGCTGGCCTTTCGTTGGTGGGCACGCCGCTGGATTGCCACGGATCGCTGCCCGGTCTGTGGGTCGGAATCGCAGGCCATCGAGGGCAGCCGCTTCTTCTGCCCCAGTTGTGGCGAGCCCCTGTTTGTTGCCGATGGACATTTTTACCGGCAAACGCCCCCCGGCACCATCGACGTGGAACCTGTGGAAGAGAGCGGCTGGGAGCTGCCGAGCTGAGGGATCCGCTCCTGCGGTGGGTCGGCGTTTTTAGAGGGCCTTTTGGGTGAAAAGTGCTCTGCAATACTATTGCGAACGACAGCGGCGGGTCTGGCCGGGCTGGCGGTTGGTTGCGATCGGGGTGGGGATGCTCTCGGCGGCGCTCCTGCTGCTGAGCTCAGCTCATTTTTCCCAGGCGACGGCGCAGGGATCCCTGCAGCCCCAGGTGGAGGCGTACCTAGCCCGGTTGAGCGGTCGTGGCTTTGCTTCCGCGGCCCAGGGGGTTTGGCTACAGATGGGTGACCAAGTTTTGGGGCAACACCAGGGATCCAAGGCTCTGCCGGCAGCCTCTCTGACCAAGGTGGCCACTACCCTGGCTGCTCTGCAGCAGTTTGGATGGCAACACCGCTTCGTCACCACCTACTTGACAGCAGGTTCGCTGGGAACGGACGGAGTTTTGCAGGGCGATCTCTGGGTGCTGGGAGGGGAGGATCCCTTCTTTGTTTGGGAGGAAGCCTTCGCGGTGGGGAATGCCCTCAACGCCCAGGGGATCCGCCAGGTGCGCGGGGATCTGGTGGTGGCGGGCCGCTTTTACATGAACTTTTCCCAGGATGTGGCCCGCTCGGGAGCGCTGCTGCGGCAGGGGATAGATGCTCGCCTCTGGCCCTCGGAAGCCCAGGCGCAATTTCAAACTCTGCCCCCCGGCACGCCCAGGCCGCAGGTGGAGATTTTGGGGTCGGTGCGAGTTGCCCAGCAGATCCCCTCGGAGGCCCAGGTCTTGCTCAGACATGAATCGCCTCCTCTCCTTCATCTACTCAAGCTGATGAACCTCTACAGCAACAATGCCATGGCCGAGATGCTGGCGGAGGCGGTGGGGGGAGCGGCCCAGGTAGCCCAAAGGGCTCGGGCTGCAGCAGGGATCCCGGCAGAAGAGCTGCACCTGATCAACGGCTCAGGGTTGGGGGTGGAAAACCGCATCTCCCCGCGGGCCAATGTAGCTATGTTGCGGGCCATTCAATCGCTGCTGGAAGAGCACGGCTTGTCGCTAGCAGATGCCTTTGCCGTCGTCGGCCAGGATGTGGGGGTGTTGGAGCGGCGGCTGCTGCCGGCGATCTTGATCGCCAAGTCCGGCACCCTACCCAGCGTCAGCACCTTGGCGGGCGTGTTGCCAACTGAGCGGGGGGATATCTGGTTTGCTGTGATGAACAGCGGGGCCAACTTGGCCGACTTGCGCACCTCGCAGGGAGAATTCCTCAGCCAGCTCCAGTCCCAGTGGGGATCCCCCACCGCCTTGCCCGAGCGCTGGCTGCCTCGCTCCGTAGATACGGGATCCCGCACGGAGTCTAGCCCCCGCCTTTGATACGTCTCCTTTTGCCGTCCTGGGATAGGGGCTGGAAGGGGTTGCCTCAGCAGCAAAGTGCCTGGGGATGGGAAACCATCTCCAGCCGGTTTCAATCCAGCACTCTTCTGCGGAGAGCGTTTTGGCGATGGGGCGTACAGGAATCGAACCTGTGTAAGGCAAATTATGAGTTTGCTGCCTAAACCGCTCGGCCAACGCCCCTTCTTTCTCTACTTTAGCGCCCCTGTCTTTTCCAGAACCGGTGAAAAAAGCCCTGCTACAGGATAAGCTGCATGTCGGTGGTTAGCGGACAGCGGAGACCATGGCATCAGGGCGTTCTTGGCAGGGGCAACTGGCTTTAGGCTTGGGGCTGACAGCCCTATCCTTGGCTCTCTATTGGAGCTTTTTGGCCGTTGGGCAGCACTATCTCCACTGGAACGAAGCCACCGCTGTTGACTGGCAACCCACCAGTGAGAACCTGGCCCCGTCTCCTGCCCTGGAAGCGCAAACGGTGCCGTCCCTCTCTGAAGCCTCTTCTGCCGTCAACAACCTGCTAGAGCAATCCCCACTGCGGCTCTGGCTTGTTACCTTTATAACCGTGTTTGTGGCGGAGATGGGCGATAAGACTCAATTGGCCACCTTGCTCATGAGCGCCCAATCCAAGTCTCCCTGGGCAATTTTTTTCGGCTCTGCCAGCGCTCTGGTGACCGCCAGTTTGCTCAGCGTAGCCTTGGGGGGAGGACTGGGACAGGTGATCCCGGCAGACTGGCTACAATGGTTAGCGGGCAGCGGCTTCCTGGCAATCGGGAGCTATGTCCTCTGGCGGGAATGGCAAGGGAAGAGTGAGCCCTCTGAGGGAAGCGAGGGTGGCCTGCCAGGGAAAAGTTGAGAGCAACTTGGCTAGAGAGGCGTGTTGAGCCAGCACAGCAGTCAGATTTTCTCTTTCTTGAGACAGACCGCGGCGCGAGCTGCTCTGGTCAGCTTCGGCTCAATTTTGCTGGCCGAAATGGGCGATAAAACCCAGCTGGCCACCCTGCTCCTCAGCGCCCACTCGCAAAATCTTGGGGTGATCTTCTGCGGGGCTGCTGCTGCCCTGATCAGCACCAGCTTCATCGGGGTGTGGGCGGGAGCCTGGGTAGCGCGGGTCATCCCTCCCCGCTGGATCAAAACCTCGGCAGGCGTAGGGTTCCTCCTAATCGGCCTCTCCCTACTCTGGGGATCCCTGCCCATAGCCGGCTGAGCAAAGGCCTTCAGGATGGCTTCGGCAAAGCATGTTACGATTAAGGACACCTCGCACTCTACCGGAGTGCTTTACTTGATGCCGGACAACCGGTCAGGAAGACCAGCATGGCCAAAAAACGCAACCTGAAGCGGGAAAAAGCCGAGCGCAACCGCGAGTATGCCAAGCAGTTTCAGAAAAGTCGTGCTCGCAATAGCCGCCGCTTCCGTTCTGTCCCTCGTGATCAGGAGGCCAGCGCTGGCGAAGAACAGCAGGCGTGATGGCGAGTTTATCGAGAGGCTCTGTTGGCCAACACCCTAACCGGATCTAGCCCAGCAAAGCTGCTATTGTAGGCAGGGGTGGGCTGGAGCGGACAACCATGAAGTACCGACGTATTCTGCTGAAGCTGAGCGGTGAAGCCCTCATGGGGGAACGTCCCTACGGGATTGACCCCGAGGTCTTGCAATCCATTGCCGGCGAAGTGGCCTCGGTGGTGCGGGCGGGCGTGCAGGTGGCGATCGTGGTGGGAGGGGGCAACATCTGGCGCGGGCGCAAGGAAGCGGCTGCCCAGGGGATGGATCAAGCTTCTGCTGACTACGTGGGGATGTTGGCCACCGTCATCAATGCCCTAACCCTGCAGGATGCCATCGAGCGAGCCGGGATCCCGACGCGGGTGCAGACGGCCATTGCCATGCAGGAGGTGGCAGAGCCTTACATTCGTCGCCGCGCCATTCGTCACCTGGAAAAAGGGCGGGTGGTGATCTTTGGGGCAGGATCCGGAAATCCCTTCTTTACCACCGACACGACTGCGGCCTTGCGGGCGGCGGAGATCGATGCCGAGGTGATTTTCAAGGCCACCAAGGTGGACGGAGTTTACGACGCGGATCCCAAGACCCATCCTCAGGCCCGCCGCTACGATGTTCTCAGCTACCAGGATGTGCTTACCCGAGATCTGCGGGTGATGGACAGCACCGCCATCGCCCTCTGCAAAGAAAATCAACTACCCATCGTGGTTTTCGACCTAACCACCCCCGGCAACATCTACCGGGTGGTGCAGGGTGAGCCCATCGGCACTTGGATTGGACAAACAACTCCCAAGAGCAATGGGATCCCTGCCCGCTTGGCCCAGGAGAGTGGATCCTAAGTGGAATAGGTCGAGGCTACACTGGGGGTGGCCTTGAGTGGCCGGTGACGGCCTGAGGATCTCTTCTGGCCACGCCAACCTGGCCAGAGGATGTGCTGACGCGATGTGGAGGGGAAGGCGATGACAGATCACCGCGATCCCGCCTCGCCCGAAGGCCTGATCGCCCAGAGTGCTCCGCCCTGCTGCCGCCAACGCTGGGGTCGCCGTCTGGTGCAAGGCTTAGCTTTCCTGGTGGCTTTGGCCGTCGGCTTTGGCTACTGGCGCTGGCAGACCTGGCTTCAGCCGGTGGGTGGCCCAGAGCCAATCCAGGTGGTGATCCAGCCAGGCAGCAGCAGCCGTTTAATCGGAAAACAACTGCACCAAGCGGGGGTGATCCGCTCTGCTTTGGCCTGGGAGCTGTGGAGCCGCACCTTTGGCCGCGACTGGCTGTTTCAGGCAGGTACCTACGCTTTGGATCCCAACCAAGACATGCTATCTGTAGCCCGACAACTGCGGCAGGGCCGGATTCTGCAGCGGCGGCTGACCATCCCAGAGGGCTGGCGGATCGAGCAGATGGCGGCGGCCTTAGCGGAGCGCAAGTGGATGCCAGCCGATGTTTTCATTGCCACAGCCCGTGTGATCCCACCCCTTGAGTGGCTGCCCCCCAGCTTGAACTCCCTGGAAGGCTACCTCTTCCCCGATACCTATCTTTTTCCTGTCGAACAGGTGGAGGGATCCCTGCCAGATCAGCAAAAAGCCGAGATTGTAATCAACGCTATGCTGCAGCGGTTTGCCGCTGTGGCCCTACCCCTGTTTCGCCAGCACACCACTTCCCTCTCCTTGCATGAGTGGGTTACCCTGGCCAGCATTGTGGAGCGGGAGGCCGCTGTGCCGGAGGAGCGCGCCTTAATCGCGGGTGTCTTCTTGAACCGGCTCAAGCAGGGAATGCCCCTGGGAGCCGATCCGACGGTGGAATATGCCTTGAATATCCGGCAAACTCCGGATCGCCGCCTCACCCTTGCCGAGGTGCGTACTCCCTCTCCCTACAACACCTACCTCAACCCCGGATTGCCCCCTGGCCCCATCGCCAGTCCGGGCTTGGCCAGCCTCAAAGCCGTTTTGGAGCCTGAGGAGACCGACTACCTCTACTTTGTGGCCCGCTACGACGGCACCCATGTTTTCAGCAAGACTCTAGCCGAGCACGAGGCAGCTCAACGGCAAATCCTCCGCGAGCGGCAGGGATCCCCGCCCGGTCTTCAACCTAGTCTTTGATGAGGAGGTCAGGAGAATTGGCGCTTGGTGGTTGAAAAGCTTCCAAATGGTACACAAACCTTGGTTCAAGCTCCTGCAACCGGATGTGGTGGTGGCCGGCACTGTCTTGCGGCTGCGGGCAGAAGATCTGTTGGCCTGGCAGGTGAGGGGTGTCATCTTCGACGTGGACGACACGCTGGTGCCGATCCGCCAGGCGGAGGTGGATCCGGCTGTGGCCGCCTGGCTGGAGCAATTGCGCCCCCACTTTCAGATTTGGCTGGTGAGCAACAACCTCAACCGCAGCCGCATTCGCCAAATTGGTGAGAGCTTAAACCTGCCTTACATTCACGGCGCTGGCAAACCCTCGCGGCGCGCTCTGCGGCGGGCTGTGGCGCAAATGAACTTGCCGGTGGAGGCGGTAGCCATCGTGGGCGATCGCCTGTGGACAGATATCCTGGCGGGCAATCGGCTGGGCTTGGTTACCGTACTGGTCAACTCCCTCCTGCCCAAGACTCCGGAGAAGAGCCCTGCGGCCATTCTGGATCCCCGCTTTTGAGAGAGAGCCATGGCTACCTTGCAAGACGGGAAGGCTCGCGTTGTACCTGCCCCGCGTATGCGGGGGGAGTCGGAGGGAGGTCAGGGCCAATGGCAACGAGACTCTATTTGTATCCCCAGCTCCCCCCTTCCAGAGAGAGAAGAGTTGGGGCGAGAGCGCGAGGCATCGGAGAACCGTTGGGAAACTGTCTACTTAGGCTGCCGATCCGGTGGCGCTTCCGAAAGGAGGAGTCGCGGGAAATCTCGCCAAGTTGACCCATCTGCCACAGTTTTTTGTAGAGTGACGGCAGTGAGCCGGATCCGGCATTAGGCCCGCCGGGTGGCGGTGTAAGGGCAGCGTCAAATCCAAAGGTTAAGCATGCAAACCATCCCTATCGTCAAGTCCGCCATGCAACGGGTGAAGTCCATGATGCAAAAATCGCTGCGGTCTGTTTCCATCTCTCACCGTCCCAAGTCTCTGTTGATATCCCAGGGACGGAGTTTCATTAAGCTGAGCAGCCTGCTGGCCTTACCCTTGCTGGTCTCGGCATGGCCCGCTTGGGCCTTGACCTTAGTGGCCCGTCCGGATCTGCGCAGCCTCAAGCGGGCACAAGTCATTCGGGTGGTCGATTACAACACCCTGGTTGTCCAGCTCGAAGGGGACTTGAATTTGCGCCTGGTGCAACTGATCGGGATTGATCCTCTGCCGGCAGAGGTCAATCCTACGTGGACGGAGCTGCGCAGGCAAACCCCTCTGCCTATCTACAATGCCGGTCAATACCTGCAGACGGCTTTGCTGGGGCGCGAGGTGTTCTTGGAGTTGGATCCCGCTCTGGCGCCCACCCCCACCCTGCCTGCCTACGTTTGGCGGGCCAATACCCTCATCAACCAGGAGATGCTGTTCTTGGGGCATGGCCTACTGTCGCCGCAAACCAATGGCCTCAAGTACGGCGCTATTCTCAAAGAGGCAGCCAATGCGGCAAGGCAGCAGGGGCGCGGCTATTGGACGCCCTATGGCCCTCGCTAGAGAGAAGCCAAAGATGAGTCCAGAGCCGCCTAGCCCTTGGGGATGGCTCTCGACTTCATCAAACAGTTTCGCTGCCATTTGGTAAGGGCTTGGGATCCGCGGTATGGGAAACGGCTCTTCGGGAGAGGCGCTCCGCCCCAGATTCCGTCTAAAAGGCGGGAGCGAGCCGTTCTCTCGAGATTGCTCACCTTTTGTATTTCCTTAGTATTTAGCCTGCTTATATATGATGATCTCAGGCGGGCTTTCGATCCTGGGCTGCCGAGTTCCCTAGGTTGGAAGGGATCCCGCTGGGTGATTTGGAGTTCCCTATGGCGGATGAACTGCCGTTTACCCTGGATCAGCTCCTCATCGTTCAGGCAATTGCGCAGCAGGGGAGTTTTCGGCGGGCTGCTGAGAGCCTGTTTGTCTCCCAGCCGGCGGTCAGCTTGCAGGTGCAGAACCTGGAGCGACAGTTGGGAGTGGTGTTGTTTGACCGTGGCGGGCGCAAGGTGGAACTGACCGATGCGGGGCAGGTGTTGCTGCACTACAGCGAGCGCATCCTCAAACTCTGCCGGGAAACGGTCCAAGCTCTGGCCAATTTGCAAGAGATGGGAGGGGGGCACTTGGTTTTGGGGGCCAGCCAAACGGTGGGCACCTACGTCATGCCCTCTTTGATCGCGCAGTATCACCGCAGCTATCCCCAGATTTCGGTGCAGCTCTTGGTGCAATCCACGCGGCGAATTGCCCAGAAGCTGGTGGAAGGTCGGCTGGATCTGGCCATTGTCGGCGGGGAGATCCCCTTTGACTTACAGCGGCATTTGAAGGTGATGGCTCTGGCGGAAGACGAATACGTGTTGGTCGGCGCCCCCGGCTTTGCCCTCGATGCTCCCGCCCTTGTGGATCTGTTGACTTTGCCCTTCATTACCCTGGATCCCCAGTCTTCCACGCGGCAGACCATCGACCGGGTGTTGAATCGCCACGGCATCAACCCGGGCCAGCTAAACGTACGGCTGGAACTCAGCTCGATTGAGGCGATCAAGAATGCCGTCCAGGCTGGCTTGGGGGTGGCTTTTTTGTCGATGGTGGCAGTGGGCTCCGACTTGGAGCAAGGGCGGCTGAAAAAACTGGCGGTGGAAGGGCTGCAGATACGGCGCACCCTTTGGCTGGCGTTTAACCCGGAGCGCTACCAATCGCAGGCGGCCACCCGCTTTCGCCAGGGGCTGCTGAGCTGCCAAGACTGGCTGAAAACTCCCCCTCCCCACTTACAGTTGATCGCTTGAATGGCAGCTTTTTCCGACCAGATCGGAGAGAGCGGAGGGGATCCCTTGGGAGTGGAAAAAGCTGTGTTCATCGACTAGGGAGCTGATGAGGGAGCAAGAACTGTTGGAACGACTGCCTTTGGCGCAGCGTCTGGCGGAGTTGAGGGCCCGCATTCAAGAGATCCCGCTGCAGAGGGTGCAGTTGGAGGGATTAACTCTGGCGGGAGCAGAGTCCTACTGGGCCGCCTATCGGGAGCTGGGGCAAGGCGAGATGCCGCTGCTGTTTTTGCACGGCTTCATGGCCACTCACGCCAATTGGTGGCCGCTGATGCAAGGGTTGGGCGACCGATACCGCTGCATCGCCCTAGATTTGCTGGGGTTTGGTCAGTCCAGCCAACCGGCTCTGCGCTACGACATCGCCGTGGAAGTAGAGTTTGTGCGCAGGTTTGTCGAGGCGCTACGCCTGTCTGAGCCGGTGTTGGTGGGCCACTCTTTTGGCGGCTGGGTGGCGGCAGCCTACGCCATTCGTTACCCCCTGCGGGGGTTGGTCTTACTGGCGCCTGCCGGGATCCGCGACGACAGCTTTGTCAAACGCTACCGGCACATGCGGCTTTTGCTCCGGGAAGGCGCGTGGGTTGATAGGCTGCTGCGAGCCGCCATCCCTCTGGCCCGCTGGGGACGTTGGGAGGAGCGACTGGCTTGGCTCCTGTGGCTGCGGGGATCCCTGCGCCAGCAGCCGGTGGCCCGACAATTTCTCCGCCAGCGCCTGCGCCCCCAAGATGCCGTTGATACCGTTGAGCGTGACTTACACTCCATTCAGGCCCCCACCCTGGTGATCGCTGCCGAGCAGGACGACACCATCCCCCTCTGGCATTGCCAGACCTATGCAGCAGGGATCCCTGGGGCACAGCTCAAGATCTTGCCAGGAGCTGGACACGCTATCCCTGCCCTGCATGCAGAGCAAGTGCTGCCCCTGATACGGGAGTTTCTGGAGAGCTTGCGCCCAAAGCCGGACTAAGGGATCCCGACCTCTCCTTAGTTCTAAGCAAGCACCCACCCCGGTGAAAGACCCGGACAGTGCTGTCAGTCAACAAGTAAGCGGAACCTTGAGACTGGGTTCCAAGGAACTGTCTAGGGGCGTCTTGACAGCGCCTTTGCGAGTCCATCTGTGGATTGCGCAAGAATCCCCCGACTTTAGTCGGGGGAGTGTCAATGCCCTCATGCCAAGCTTCTTAGCCCGGCAACAGAGAACTCCCTCAACATCGGGGCTGTCTCGGCCCAGGTGGTCATAGCCCTAGCCCCTCTGCCAGAGGGGGAGGGGAGCGGCAGGCAGTATACAGTTTTGCTGCATCTTGCCTAACCAGCGAGCTATAGACTGGGAAGGAGGTAGGCTGGCAGCGCGACTGCTTTTTCCGGCAAATACCTGGGAGGGCAGGAAGGAGAGTGGCGAAGATACCCATCTGGCTACAGGGAGTGAGCTATGCCATCTATGGCTTTCTCTACCTGCCGATTCTGTTGATCGTCGTCTACTCGTTTAACCGCGCCCGCTTTGGCCTGGCGTGGACGGGTTTTACCTTCGATTGGTACTTGGCTCTCTTTCGCAATGCGGCAGTTTGGCAGGCAACCCAAAATACGTTCCTCTTGGCCTTGGTCAGCACCCTGGTGAGCACGGTGCTGGGATCCCTCTTGGGCTATGGCCTCTACCGCTACCGTTTCCCCGGCCAAAAGATTGTGCAGGGGTTGCTGCTGTTGCCGGTCACTGTCCCGGATATTGTGATGGCGATTACGCTGCTGCTGTTTTACCAGTTTGTGCGCGCCTACACCGGCTGGTTTGAGCTGGGCTTGGGAACGATGATCCTGGCCCACATCACCTTTCAGATTGCCTTTGTGGCCATCGTGGTGCGCAGCCGCCTGCAGCTTTTGGATCCCGCTTTGGAGGAAGCCGCCTACGACCTTTACGCCAACACCTGGCAGAAGCTGCGCTATGTAACCTTGCCCCTGGCCAGGCCGGGGATCCTGGCCGCGGCGCTGCTGGCCTTTACCCTCTCCATCGATGACTTTGTCATCTCCTTTTTCACCAGCGGGCCGGAAAGCCAGACCCTGCCCATCCTCATCTACAGCACGGCGCGGCGGGGGGTGACGCCGGAGATCAACGCCCTCTCCACCGTGATTATCCTGGCTACCTTGGTCGTGGTGATGGGGTTTCCCCTGCTCAGCCGCTCCCGCTAGCCCCCCTCTCCCTCAGGGAGAGGGGCTGGGGTGAGGGATCAAGTATTGAAATAGCGGGCCGCCGGGTGGTAGGCGACGATGGCGGTGGTGGACTGTTCCGGATCCAACTGGTCGCTGTCGTCCATGGTCAGGCCGATGCGCTCGGCCCGGAGCAGCTCCAACAAAACCCGCTGATCGGCAATGTTGGGGCAGGCAGGATAGCCGAAGCTGTAGCGGGAGCCGCGGTAGCCCTGGTGCAGGATCTGGCGGATGTCAGGGCTGTCCTCGCCGCCAAAGCCCAGCTCCCGTCGGATGCGGGCGTGGCACCACTCTGCTAAGGCTTCTGCCAGGGTGACGGCCAGGCCGTGGAAGTAGAGGTAGTCAGTGTACTGGCCTTCGGCAAACAGGCGCTGGGCGTAGACCGTGGCCTCTGGCCCCACTGTAACTGCCTGCATGGGGAAAACGTCCACCAGGCCGGTGGAGCGATCGGCGAAGAAGTCGGCAATGCAGAGGCGCTGGCCGGTTTTTTGGCGGGGGAAGGTGAAGCGGGCCAGCTCCCGCACCTGGGGAGAAAGCTGGGGGCGCTCGACAGTGGGCAGTTGGAAGTAGGTGGTGGAGCCGGGCTCTAGAGCAAACAGCTCGGGGAAGCTGGCCGGGTCGAAGAGGATTAACGTATTCCCTTCCGCCTGCGCCGGGAAGTAGCCATAGACCACCTGCGGGTGCAGCAGGTCTTCGCTCAGGATCCGCTCCTTCCAACGCTCGATCACCGGCTCCACCTGGGTGGCGAGAAACTGGGCAAACTCCTCCGCCGACTGGTCGCGCGGCTTGCGGATCTGCCACTGGCCGGCCACCAGGGCCTGTTTGTCGATATAGAAGAAGACTTCCGGCCAGGGGATCTGATCCGAGGCGAGAACTTTGGATCCCCAGAAAGGGGGGATGGGTCGCTCGGTATCCAGGGCAACGGCCTCGGAACGACGGGTGTCTGCCCCGCCGTCGCCAGCCGAGACCGCAAGGGCAGGAGCAGCGCCCACGGTCACCTCTGGAGCCGGCAAGGTGGGATCCGCTGGATCCGCAGCAGCCTCCTTCTGGCCGTTGACTCGCTGCTCCAAGTCATCCAGAAAACCCAGCCGGTCATCCCAGCGCCCGGCAGCCTTGGCCTGCATCAGCCGATCCATAAAGTGCAGGTCGGTAAAGGCGTCGCGGCCATAGATGACTTGGCCCTTGTAGGTCTGGCGGCAGTCTTCTTCCACAAAGCGGCGGGTAAGGGCCGCCCCCCCTAGGATCACAGGCACGGCGATGCCCCGCTCGTTAAACACCTCCAGATTTTCTTTCATAAACGCAGTGGATTTCACCAACAGGCCGCTCATGGCAATGCAGTCGGGCTTGTACTTTTCATAAGCCTCGATGATGTTTTCCACCGGCTGCTTGATGCCCAAATTGATGACCTTGTAGCCGTTGTTGGTGAGGATGATGTCCACCAGGTTTTTGCCGATGTCGTGGACATCCCCCTTGACGGTGGCGATCAAGAAGGTGCCCTTGCACACCTCCCCGCCCACCTTTTCCATGAAGGGCTCTAGGTATTTCACCGCCGCCTTCATGGTTTCTGCCGACTGCAGCACAAAAGGCAGTTGCATTTTGCCGGCGCCAAAAAGCTCCCCCACCTCCTTCATGCCGTCCAGCAAAAAGGTATTGATGATCTCCAGGGGGGAGTATTTCTGCAGCGCCTCCGCCAGGGTCTCCTCCAGGCCGATGCGCTCCCCGTCGATGATGTGCCGCCGCAGCCGCTCTTCCAGCGGCAGCTTGGCCAGGGATCCGGCAGCGCGCAGCTCCTGGCTGGAAACCCCTGCAAACAGCTCCGTCAGCCGCGCCAGGGGATCGTAGGTGCAGATACCCTCAGCGTTAAACTGCCGCCGATCCCAAATGAGATCCCGGCACACCTGCTGCTGCTCCTCCGGGATCTTGCTTAGGGGCAGGATCTTGGCGGCGCTGACGATGGCAGCATCCAGCCCGGCCTGGCGGCACTCGTGCAAAAACACTGAGTTCAAGACCACGCGGGCTGCTGGCGAGAGCCCAAAGGAGATGTTGGAGATGCCCAAGAGGATGTGGGCTTCAGGAAAAGCCTGACGGATGCGGCGAATGGCCTCCAGGGTAGCTGCTCCGTTGGCGCGGTCTTCCTCAATGCCGGTGGAAATGGGCAAGGCCAAGGGGTCAAAGAAAATCTCGTAGGGCGGGATCCCGTACTCAACTGCCTGGCGATAGGCCCGCTCGGCAATCTGGAACTTCTTCTCGGCAGTGCGGGCCATGCCCTCCTCGTCGATGGTGCCGATGACCACCCCTGCGCCGTAGGTCTTGGCCAGCTCCAGCACCTTCAGGAAGCGCTCTTCCCCATCCTCGTAGTTGGTGGAGTTGAGCAGGCACTTGCCCCCGGCCACCTTGAGGCCGGCCTCCATCTTCTGCCAGTCGGTGGAATCCAGCATCAGGGGAAGTGGGATCTGGGTCACCAGCCGCGAGACCAGCTCCCGCATATCCCGCACCCCATCCCGGCCCACGTAGTCCACGTTCACGTCGAGGATGTGGGCTCCCTCCCGCACCTGCTCCCGCGCCAGGGCCACCAGGCCGTCCCAATCTTCAGCGTTGAGCAGCTCCCGCATCTTCTTGGAGCCGCTGGCATTGAGCCGCTCGCCGATGATTAAGAACGAGTTGTCCTGGAGGTAGGGCTGGGGCGAGTAGATCGAGGCGGCAGCCTGGATGCGCTCGACGGAACGACGTTTGGGCCGCAACCCCTGAACGGCTGTCACCAAAGCAGCAATGTGCTCCGGGCGGGTGCCGCAGCAGCCCCCCACCACCGCCACCCCCAGATCCCGCACAAAGTGCTCCAGGTGAAAGCGCAACTGCTCCGGCGTCAGCTTGTAGTGGGCCTTGCCGCCGATGTTTTCCGGCAGGCCAGCGTTGGGGATGCAGGAGATGGGAAAGGGGGAATGGCGGGAGAGATAGCGGATGTGCTCGGCCATTTTGTCCGGCCCGGTGGCGCAGTTGAGGCCCAGCACATCGATGGGGTAGGGCTCCAGGATGGCCAGCGCTGCCCCAATCTCGGTGCCCACCAACATCGTCCCCTGCACCTCAAAGGTCAGGGACACCACCACCGGCAGGCGGATCCCACGGCGGGCCAACTCCTGCTGCACGGCCACCAGCGCCGCCTTGGTCTGCAGAATGTCCTGACAGGTCTCGATGATGAGCAGATCCGCCCCGCCGTCGAGGAGCCCCCGAACTTGCTCCTCATAGGCAGCCCGCATCTCGTCAAAGCTAATGTGCCCCAGGGTGGGCAGCTTGGTGGTGGGGCCGATGGAGCCGGCCACAAAACGAGGCTTTTCCGGCGTTGAGAACTCGGCTGCCACCCGCTTGGCCAGCCGCGCTGCCGCCACGTTGAGCTCGTAGGCTTTTTCCGGGATCCCGTACTCGGCCAAGACAATCGAGGTGGCGCCAAAGGTATTGGTCTCGATGACGTCGGCCCCCACCTCTAGAAAACCCCGGTGAACCTGCGCCACCGCCTCCGGCTTGCTCAGCACCAGGATCTCGTTGCAGCCTTCCAGCTCCGGCCCACCAAAATCGGCTGCCGTCAGGTTCTGGGCTTGCAGAGAGGATCCCATTGCCCCGTCGAAGACAATCACGCGTTCCTGGAGATGCTGCAGGAAGGGGTGGGTCATAGGCGTCGCGGCTCAGGCAGGGATGGGTTCAGAGCTGCTAAAGAAAGCTGGATTTAAGTTAGCATTGAGTCAATTCCCCGGACTAGGCCAAGGCAGGGATCCCCTAGACCAGGATCTCAAGGCTGGGACGGAATGGGGTAAAGTTGAGATTTTCTTCGTCTGCCCTGTTGCTGTTTCCCCAAGGGCGGGCTAATTTAGGGAAGACATTTTGGTGTGAACGGCTACAGTTGTCTGCAGGAACCTTCCTCAAGGTCGCCTGCTGGCTGCTGCAGTTTACTCTTCTCCTTGTATGTTGGGGTGATTGAGGTGCTGAATATCCTGCCCTCTCAGTCAGTAAGTGGCTTGGATTGTGTCAGGGGATAAGCAAAGCCAAAGGTTTGCCTTTCGAGATCTCGGGAGGCTTTACCCATCAAAACGGGTTTTGCGCCAGTTTAGCTAAACCCTATGAGCGATATCTGCTTCGAGATCGGCCTGAGCGATCGGTTGCCTAGAAGTGGGCGAGCTTGCCCGGCACAAACGGGGTTTGCGTCTGCGGAACTTGACTCCCTCCATTTGGCGTCAGGGGCCGCAGCAGAGTTGGCACCTGCTTCCCTCATTTCGGCGTCTAGAACCCCTTAGTCTCCTCCAGTTGTCTGTGATTAAAGTTACGAGGAACTCAGCATGGCTCAAGCAAAGGAATTGGTGAAGTCTGGTCATACGGCTCTTCTCGAACTGGATCTGGAAAGTTCATCCTCCATCCCTTTGGATGCGGACAATGAGGTGGATCCCCTTGAGATGGAACCGGATGCCAGTGACACTGATGCTTTTGATGAGGATGATGAGGACGACGAAGAGTCCCTCGAGGAGGATGCCGATGTTGCTGTCGCCGCTGCCAAGGGCCGTTCAAAGCGCAAAGCGGCCAGCAAGAAAAAACCCTACACCGATGACTCCATCCGCGTCTATTTGCAGGAAATCGGTCGTATCCGCCTGTTGCGGGCAGATGAAGAAATTGAGCTAGCCCGCAAAATTGCCGACCTGCTGGAGTTAGAGCGGGCTCGTGAGGCCGTTTTCCAGCGTATGGGCCTCTGGTCCGACCCGGAGGAGGTACCGGAGACGTTGTGGGCAGAAGAAGTGAAGATGTCTCTGCCTGAATTCCGGCGGCGCTTGCATCGGGGGCGACGGGCCAAAGAAAAGATGGTACAGTCCAATCTGCGGCTGGTGGTCTCTATTGCCAAGAAATACATGAACCGGGGCCTGTCGTTCCAGGATCTCATCCAAGAGGGATCCCTGGGTCTGATCCGGGCAGCGGAAAAGTTTGACCACGAGAAGGGCTACAAGTTTTCCACCTATGCCACTTGGTGGATTCGCCAGGCCATCACCCGTGCCATTGCCGACCAATCGCGCACCATTCGCCTGCCGGTCCACCTCTACGAGACCATCTCCCGCATCAAGAAGGTCACCAAGCAGCTTTCTCAGGAGCTGGGCCGCAGGCCGACCGAAGAGGAGATCGCCACCCGCATGGAGATTACCATCGAGAAGTTGCGCTTCATCGCCAAGTCGGCTCAGCTTCCCATCTCTCTGGAGACTCCCATCGGTAAGGAAGAGGATTCGCGGCTGGGGGACTTCATCGAGTCGGAAGGGGAAACCCCCGAGGAGCGAGTGGCCAAGGTTTTGCTCCGAGAGGATCTGGAAAGCGTGCTGGAAACTCTCACCCCCCGCGAGCGGGATGTGTTGAAGCTGCGCTACGGCCTAGACGATGGCCGTATGAAAACTCTGGAGGAGATCGGCCAGATCTTCAACGTGACCCGCGAGCGGATCCGGCAGATCGAGGCCAAGGCGCTCCGCAAGCTGCGCCACCCCAATCGCAACAGCGTGTTGAAAGAGTACATCCGCTAGGATCCGGTCTTAGGATGGACTCAGTTGCCGCCGCCAACCGACGTATGGAGCCTCTTCAGTATGAACCCCCATGAGACGCCGGATCCCAACTCCTCTGCAAAGGCTGACGGGGAGGGCAGGGATCTGCCTCCGGCCAGGGTGGAGTACCACGTGGAGGAGTTTAAGATCAGCGGGGACGAGCTGTTGGCCAAAATTCGCGAGTTGATCGAAGAGGCCAATGTTCGCCGCATCCTGATCAAAAATGCCGAAGGGCAGACGCTGATCGAGATCCCTCTGGGCGTAGGAGTGGCCGCAGGGGTGGTGGGGGCGGCTTTGTTTCCGGTGTTGGCGGCTGTGGGAGCAATCGGTGCCCTAGTGGCCAAGCTGACCATTGGGGTGGAGCGAACCATTCGCAATGATTTCTAGCCCGCCAAGATTGTTCTAGCGGCTGACACCCGCCTAGAGGCCAAGCCGGTGAGGCGCTTGTGGGCAGCTTTGACTTTCTACACCGCCCTGCCTTTGGGGAGGTTGGGTAGGCTACAGTTCGAGGGCATTGCTGCCTGGTTGCCGGCAGTGGGCTTGCTGTTGGGTGGGATCCTCACCCTAGCGGCGCTTCTGCTGCAGATTTTCCCGCCGCCGGTGCGAGCAGCTTTGCTCGTGGCTCTGTGGGTGCTGTTAACCGGCGGGCTGCACCTGGATGGGGTGGCTGACACTGCCGATGGGCTGGCGGTCAACGTCCCCAAGAGCTTTGCCGACACGGAACGGCCAGCCGTCAACGGGCTATCCCGCCGCCTGCAGGTGATGAGGGACAGCCACACCGGGCCCTACGGGGTGCTCGCCTTGGTGCTGGTGTTGCTGCTAAAATTTGCCGCCCTGAGCAGCCTGCAGGTCTGGCCTCTCTTGCTGCTGGTGCCGGCTTGGGGACGCTGGGGCCAGTTGCTCGCTATCGCCCTATACCCCTATCTGCGCGACCAGGGATCCGCCCGCTTCCTCAAAGACTCCACCTCTCTGCCGGGATCCCTGTGGCCGGGCACGCTGCTGTTGCTGGCCATCACCGGGGGGGTGGGCTGGGCCGGGCTCCTGGCTTGGCGGCCTTTGCTGCTCTGGACCCTGGGCTCTGCTCTGGGAGCCCTGGCCGTGGGCCATTGGCTCTACCGCCAATTGGGAGGGCACACGGGGGATACTTACGGGGCTACGGTGGAGTGGTCGGAGGCGATAGCCCTGCTGTGGGGATCCCTGATCGGCCCATCCTAAGCCCCCTCTCTTTTTGGGAGAGGGGCGCGAGGGCCTCTAGACCAGGCCAACTTGTTCGGCTAAGCCCAACTGCTGACGGGCCGTTTGGCAGTCTTGCTGAATTTGCTGAACCAAATCCGCCACCGCGGGAAATTTCCGCTCTGTCCGGATAAAGCCCTGCAGCGCCACCTGCACCTCTTGACCGTAGAGATCACCTGTCCAATCCAACAGATGCACCTCGACGGTGTGCTGTGAACCGGCAAACGTGGGCCGATGGCCAATGTTCATCACCCCAGGCAGGGCTGCTGCCTCAGCAGGCACATTCACCCAAACGCTGTACACCCCGTCGCGGGGCAAAAACTTCTCCGGCGGCAGGCGCAGATTGGCGGTGGGAAAACCCAGCTCTCGGCCCCGCCGATCCCCTGGCACCACCTCTCCGATTAGCCGGTAGGGACGGCCCAAGAGCTCTGTTGCCGCTGCCACCTCCCCCGTGGCCAGGGCGGCACGAATGCGAGAGCTGCTCACCCGCTCCCCCCTTAGTTGCGCCTCTGGGATCACCTCCACCGGAATGCAGCGTTCCGATCCCCAGGCTTGGAGGGTTTGGGCGTTGCCGGCACGGCGGTGGCCAAAGCAAAAGTCCCAGCCGATGCTGAGATGGCGAACACGCAGACCCCGTTCCAGTACCGTCTGGATGAACTCCTGGGGAGGCTGGCGGGCAAAGGCGGGGGTGAAGGGGAGTAACACCACCTGCTCAAAGCCCATCTGGGCCAACAGAGCCAGCTTCTCCGCAGGCGGCGTGAGCAGCAGGTGCTTTCGGCCCGTCAACACCTCTTGGGGGTGAGGATGAAAGGTGAGAACTGTGCGCACCCCCTGCAGGGAGTCGCGAATAGGCTGCAGCACCTTTTGATGGCCCAGGTGCAAGCCATCGAAGTTCCCGATGGCAACGGCGGTGGGTCGCAAGGTTTGAGCCAGGTCAGAAGTTACGTGCACCGCTTGGGATCCCGAACAACAAACAGCCAATTAACCACTGCCCGACAATCTCTACCAGAGCGGCCAAAGCAAAGCCATCAGCCCACTGAGGCCAACCACAGCCCACAAGCTACGTCGCAGGCGCTGCAACACAGGGTCGATTTGATAGTGGACGATCAGCCGATGCTGCGCCAGCTCCTCTTCCGATTTGGCGTAGATTGCCCCGTCGTACCAGCCGCTTTCTTCGTAGGGAATCCGCGCCTGCGCCAAGCGCCGCCGCACATAGGCCCATCCCAAGTAGAGGTGGAGCAACACCAGGCCGAGCAAGGCATTGGCCCCCAGCACCGTCCCCGAGGCGAAGTGGCCCCATTCCCCAGCAAAGCTGCCCCAGACCAGCGGCGCAACTACCAGGGCAGTCGCTCCCCAAAGGCCGACAAGCCGCTGCACATAGGGGATCCCTTCCAACACCGGCCAGCGAAAAGGAAAAGCTTCTCTCAGCTCTGCATACTGCCGCAGCGGCTGTTGCTCAGCAGGAATGGGATGGGAAGGATCCACCATACAGCCTTAATGTATCTACACAAAATGATACTGGCAGGCCCAGCCCCCCGCCAAGCCCAGGCCAGCCGCAGTTCAACCGAGGGGGGAGAGGAGTATTCTTAATGTTGTATAGAGCGTGGTCACGTTACCTCCGGTTCTACCATGAGCGTCCCAGGCGAATCTGCCGCCACCACCGCCCCCTATGTGATTTTGAGAGAGCCGGACGGCAGCCAGAGGAAGTATGTTCTCGCCGGAGCGGCCGCTTGGACGGTAGGCCGCGATGCGGACAACTCCATTGTCCTCAACGATCCCAGCGTTTCCCGCCAACATGCCCTGCTGCAGTATTTAGATGACCACAGCATCTATCTCATCGATCTGGGCAGCCGCAACGGCTCATTTGTCAACAATCGCCGCATCAGCATTCCCACCCTGCTGCAAGATGGAGATCACCTCACCCTCGGACAATCGCAGCTCGAGTTTCACAGCGGATCCCTAGCCAGCCTAGAACCCAGCTCTGCCGGCAAACCCTCAGACACCTTGGTCCTGCAGACCCGCTGGCTGATCTCGGTGGCCGTAGTTGACGTGCGCGGTTACGGACAACTGACCCAGCAACTGGACGAGCGCCTGCTTTCCCAGGTGATGGGCGACTGGTTCCGGCGCGGCGGCGACATCATCCAGCACTATGGAGGCAGTGTCGATAAATATATCGGTGACGCGATTATGGCCGTCTGGTTCCATGCACCCCAAGCGGATCCCTTACAAGCTGAACACGCGGAGATTGATCTCGATGTGAAGTCGGTCTTGCAGGCTCTGGTGAAGCTGTTCCAGATGACCGAACAACTGAACGGCGAGTTTCCCCTGCCTTCTCCCCTGCGCTTGGGGGCGGGTGTCAACACCGGCTCAGCCATTGTGCGCCAGGTGGGCAACAACACCCGCCAGGAATACACCGCCCTGGGCGATACGGTTAATTTGGCCTTTCGCATCGAGAGTGCCACCCGCACCCTCAACACTGACCTGGCCATCAGCCAAGACACCTACGCTTGCTTGGCCAAACAACTAAGGCAGGTAGCCGCCTGTTTTTCCCAGCAGGCGGTGCAGCTCAAGGGGTATACCCACCCGCACCAGGTGTACTACTGCGATGTCCGCTCTCTGCAAGCAGTTCTCGAACTCTAACTAAAACGTGCGCAGAAGCTCTAAAACGTGCGCAGAAGCTGGGGATCCACCTCGCCCACATAGGTGTTGAGACCAATGGCCGTGGCAACTAGAGCC
>NZ_JANSJA010000188.1:0-7110 GCF_047462335.1 Synechococcus sp. H60.1 | reverse complement strand
TCCATGCAGACGCAGACGAGATTACAGAGCTGAGACTACAGCTTCAACAAAGGGATGAGGAAATAAAGACGCTGAAGACTGGCATAGAAGGTTATGAAAAGACTCTGTCTACAATTCTCCAGGGAAGAGGGCATTATACAAGGTACGAGCCGTCGGAAATAGATATAGTCTTGAAAATAACCGAGAAAGAGTTTTACCCACAAGAAGCTAAGAGTTTTATTTTGGAAATCCTGAGAGAGAAAATTAATAACGTACACGAAGGGAGCAGAGTCCAGCATATACTTAGAAACTTGGTTGAGAATAACGAAGCAAACGAGGGTGATGATCATCGTCAGAGAATTAGGGAATCTGTAGACAGCTTGTCTTCAGACTATAATGGGTGGAGTGATTATTACAGAAAAAGGTTGGAAGAGCTCGGTTTTGAGGTCATCGCGGAAGATAATCATGTCAGGATTTGCTTTCACGGGGATAGACGCTACCAAATTAGCCTGTCCAAAACCCCTAGCGATCGGGAGGCCGGCCACAGCATTTCTCGGGATATCCGCAACACTATTTTTGGTCTCTAGACAATCTTGAGGCGCCTCAGGCAAATGATCTGTAGTTGCAAACCTAACTTCTTACTTGCCCTCTGAGGCCAAGAAAAGTTGAACCGAGTCCTGGTAGGCTGGAGGAAAGCCTGGGATCCCTGCCATGTTCTACCTACCGTTCTCGCTGTTGCTGTTTTTCATGCTGGTGCTGCTGCTGCCCTTCCTCTGGCTGGGGGTAGCGGTGGACGTGGTGGCGCTGGCGGTGGGGAAGCTGGGGTTCTCGCGGGAGGGGGCGCTGTTGCTGCTGCTGGCCATCTTGGTGGGCAGCTCGGTCAATATTCCTCTCTACCGCGTCAAGTGCGAGGTAACCCTAGTAGAAGACCTGGCCAGCCTGTGGATGCGGCAATTTTGGGGGATCCCGTTGGCCAAGATTTCTCAGGAGACGGTGGTTGCCCTCAACGTGGGTGGAGGGCTGATCCCGGTGCTCTTGGCCCTGTACCAATTTGGGCGGGCTGATGGGCTGTTGATCCTGGCCGTAACGGCACTGGTAACGGTGGTTAGCTACTACGCTTCCCACGTGGTGCCCGGGATCGGCATTCAGATGAATCCTCTGATTGCCCCGGCCACGGCAGCCTTAGCCGCTTTGTTCTGGGCGGGGGATCAGGCGCCGGCGGTGGCCTTTGCCGGCGGGGTTTTGGGCACAGTGATTGGAGCGGATCTGCTGCACCTGCCGGAGGTGCTGCGGCGCAATTGCTCGGGCATTCTCAGCATTGGCGGGGCCGGCGTTTTCGACGGCATTGCCCTCTGTGGCCTGTTTGCCCTGCTGCTGAGCTAAACCAGCAAATAGGTGAGGGAAAGGGTAACAGCCTGGCTGGGATCCAGCCAGCGCAGGTCGGGATCCCCTTCTGGCGGACGACGGGTCAGCTCTTCTAGCAGCATCTGCGTCCACTCCAGCGGTTTGCTGAGCAACATCGGCGAACGGGTTATCCCCTGCTGACGGATCATGGTTTTGAGGGCTTCCAAGCTGGCCGACAAGGGGCGAGTACTGGCCACAAACAATAGCTCGGTCAGCCCCTGGGCATGGCAGGTGAGCAGATCGGGATTGACGGCAGAGCGCGACTCCCCGGCCACCTCAGGCAGGGGTGGCAAAGTCAGGCTGCCCTTGGCCTCTAGACGCAGTGGCAGGGCAAAGTCCTCCTGGGGCACGGGAGCCAACAGGTGCAGTTGCCCGCTGGAATCGACCATCAACAGGTAGCCGAACAGATCCTGCTCGCCTTCGTTGCGCAGGGTGAGATGCAAGGGATCCCCGCGTATAAAGCGTGGGATGCCTGGCTCGGCAAGAGCAGAGGCCCCTTGGGCAAACCGTGGCGCCCGCAAGGGGGCTTTACTTCTGGTGGACAATTCCCCCACCACCGCCAGCGGCGAGGTAGCCGCGTTGAGGGTAGCCCGCAGACGTTTGGCCGCCAGCAGATGGGCTAGACGAGGCACCAGCCGTTGCACCGCCATAGCCGCAGCTTCCCCAGCCGGCCCGCAGGAATTGAGCAGCAATTCTCGCCCCGGCCAAAAGAGGCTGTAGCCGTTGACTTCCAAAGGCTTGGGCAGAGCGTCTGCTTGAAAGGCAGCGGCCATTTCTGGAGTAATGCGGCCCAGCAGGCAATCCACCTGGCGCTCGCGCGGGTTAGCCGTCTCCATCCAGCTATAGCCGGCGATGGCGTTGGTCAGATCCACTTTTTCAACGCGACCCAAGTTGTCTTCCAGACCCACCAAAAGCTTGAGGCTGCTGGAGAGGCTGCGCAACTGCTCCCGCACCAGCGTTCCCACCGGAGGTAATTGACCTTCCCCATTGGCCGGCTGCACCTGTGCCAACAGCCCACTGCGAGAACGAATCAGCAGCGGCACCGGCGAGGTGGTGGAAGACTCGGCAGCAAGGGGAGCCAAAAGAGTACCCGGCTGCAGACCACCCAGCGCCGCCGGTGGGATCCCACCCAGCCACACCTGAGCCCGATTCCCCTTCACTTCCTGGATCACGCCGCTGACTGCCACCTGAGGGGGGGTGAGGAAGTAGGGCGGGATGCGTCGAGCCGTTTCTTTGCCCTCCAAGATGGGGCGCTGACAGGCAAACAGGCCCAGCTCCCGCCGGCTGGCCACTTGGTTGAAGGCCACCAGCAGGCGAGTGGCAGGTGTGCTTTCCCACAGGTACTGCGTCAGCAGATAGGTGAGTACTCCAGCGTAGAATCCTGGCCAAGCGGCTTCTGCTGCCAAGTCTTGGGGAGTGGTGGCGGCAATCAACAAGCCCTTGGGCGGAGACGGCCAAACCCGCTGCGGTTCCGAGGAGTCTGAGGCGGCAGATCCTGCTCCTTTCCCGGCTGGGGGGCGGGAACGCAGTTGCAAATTGCCTCGCACCGACGGCAAGACATGGGTGAAGCCACAGTCCAGCAGAGTGGTGATCTGGGCGGTGCCCAAGCCTTCCACAAGCCGGAAAAAGCTGTCTAGCTCCATCACCGCCATTCCTTCAGAGCCAGACAACAGCAGCACCGGCTGCCACTGGCCTGGCGTCGATCCCGCCCGCCACTGGCCGTAGCCGCTAAACTGCACGACCACTGTTTCCGCCGCCTGACTTGAACCCCCCAAGTGCTCCGCAAAGGCTGCTTGGATCCCACTCGGCGTGGCGGCCCCATCGGTGAGGGTGAGAATCTCTGCCGGCTCAAAGCCAAAGCGATACAAGAGCAGCTCCCGCTGCAGCTCCACATCGGTCACACAGCCCTGCAGCGGGGATCCCTCACCAGGGTAGCGGTTAATACCTATCAAGAGAGCCAACTTGCGGGAGCTGGCCGCCAAAGCTTGCCCATAGCGCTCAGCCTGACCCACCAACCAGCCAGGAGAGAGACCAAGGCCGGCAGCAACCAGGAGTAACTTTTGTAAAAAAGACCGCCTTTCCATGTTAGCCTCGTGGGCTGCCTCACTGGCGTAACAGCCACCCTGTTGGCGAGCGAGCCACAGCTCAACTTTGTACTGGATCTGTTGCTGCCTACTTCAGGATATCCCCACCCCCACAGCTTTTTCGAGGGATCGGGTGACCGTTTTTGGCGTTTCGTTTACACGTTTACATTGTTGACGAAAGCCTTGGCGGGATCCCTTCCGTCTGGGTATGGGAAAACCGACGCCAAGCCCGTTTAGTACTTGCGCTGAATCCAATAGGTGGTAAATAGCTCGCCACTGGCCTGTTTCTGGATTTTGCCGCCCAAGTCAGCGATGCGCCGCTCCCACTCCTGTAGGGGTGTGAGAATCGGTTCGCTGCCTTTGAATAGCTCAATCAACCCCCACTGTTCGGCCCACACCGATTCAGGATTGACCACTTCGATAATCACTGGTGCAGCCGGACGCAACACCCGCATCAGTTCTGCCCAAACCGCATCAAAGTAATCTATCGGGTAGTAGTACAAAAATCCTGTAGCAATGGCCAGATCGAACTGCTCTGGCCCGTAGTTCTCCAGGTGATGGGCGGATCCCTGCTGCATCGACTTGAACAGCTTGGAGTTAAGCTGCGGTGCTCGCGAGCGCACAAAGCGCACGATCCCCCCACTCAGCTCATGGCCGTAAAAGTGAGCCTGCCAGTCGTTCCAGGGATAGGTCAGGAAACTCACTCCACAGCCCAGATCCAAGCAGGCTTCCCGCTTTTTGGGGGCGCGCAATTGCCAAAAAGGGATCCCCAGGCGTTCCTGGAGGTGATCCCGCTCTTGGGCTTGCCAAAAGGGCAACTGCTCCAGGTCAGGGGGAAGCTGCCAACTGGCCCGACCTAGCTGCACCTCCAGCTCCCGGTTGAAGCGGGCGGCTACGGCGGCAAGGTAGGGATCCCAGCGTTCCCCAGTTTGCGGTAGCTCCATCTTCGGCTAGCTGTGTCTTGGATGCTTGGGTGCTTAACTGGCCTTTAACCTAGACTACCAGGAGGCCCGGCCCATAGACCCCCGGCTGCAGGGATCCATTGACCCAACTGTAGCTGCCGAGGATGGTGCCAGCGGGGACTTGAGCCTGGGAGCCCAGGTGCGTGTGAGCGCCGATGTAGCAGGGGGCTTGTAGCTGGGCGTTGGGGTGGATCTCAGCCGTTTTGTGAACCCATACCCCCGGCGCCTTTGCTTCCACATCCTCGAGAGGAAAGTCTGTCATCCGGCCCAGGAGAATGTCCAGTTGGCCGTGGTAGTAGCTGGCCGGCGTGCCCAGATCCCGCCAGTAACCAGTGTGCAGGTAGGCTTGCAGCCGTCGCCCCTGCCGCAGCAAATCGGGGAAGACACGCCGCTCCAAGCTGAGGGGATCCCCGCTGGGGTAGTCTTTGAAAATAGCTGGATCAAGGACGTAGGTGCCGGCGTTGATGGTGTTGGTGGTGAGGGTGAGAGCTTCGGCAGCGGTGGGCTTTTCCCGAAAGGATTGGATCCGGCCCCCTTCCCCCACCTCCACTAGGCCATAGGCGGTGATGTCCTCCACGCGGGCAAGGGTAAGGGTGGCAACGGCCCCACTCTGTAGGTGGCACTGTATCAAAGCTAACAAATCCAGATCGGTGAGGATATCGGCATTGAAGACTACGAGGGGATCCCCGCTGAAGTAGGGTTGGGCCAGCACCAAAGCTCCCGCTGTGTCTAGCGGCGTCTCCTCGACGATGTAGCGGAGCTTTACTCCCCAAGCGGCGCCATCTCCAAGAGCCGCCTCGATTTGTCTGCCCAGATACCCCACACTGAGTAAAATGTCTGTCAGGGCGGCCCGGCGGCAGCGCCCGATCAGCCAGTGCAAAAAGGGTACCTCCAACAAAGGCAGCAAGGGCTTTGGCTGCCATAGGGTCAAAGGCCGTAAGCGAGTTCCCTGCCCCCCTGCCAAAATCACCGCCTGCATAGCCGTCCTCAACCCATCTTCCCCGCCTAGATAGTAGGGGAAAAGGGCTTGGTTCGCCAGAGCCAATTGGCTGAGGCTAGCTCAGGCGCAGATGCGGGGCACAGGGGCAGCCGCCGAGATGACTTGCAACAAACGCGGAATACGGCTGCTGTCGTAGATGCGAAATTCCTTTTCCACAACAGCTTTTTCGTCGCGCACCGCCTGGTTTAAAACGATGGATCCCTCGGGGTCGGAAACAGAACGGTGAAAGGTGCCAGGAGGAATGCGCAAAATGCCTCGATTCGCCTCCAGGCGCACAATGTGAAAGGGATCCCGCCAGCTAAAGTTGACCAAGTAAAAGGTTCGTCCTCCCCACAGAGCCAACAAATTGTCTTCTTGGTGGGGATGTAGATAAAACTGCCAATAGCCCTGAGGATTGTCGGGAGGGCTGACGGCTGGCCCTTCGTGATAAACCAGATCGCGGGCATTGGATCGGGGGATGGTGATATCGAAAAACCGCACGCCGGGAGTATCTCGAAACTGATGAAAAGGCAAGAGAGCAAACATAGATCTGGACATAGGCACGCCTAATTGTTCAGAGACAGCCAGAAGGTATTTTTTCCACTGTGAAGCAGAATTCCAGCTTTTTTCAGTCATACTGGCCCCAGCACAACAGAGGTATCTTCTGTACTTTCTGGGGAATAGCTGCCTTGCCGATTGGCAAGACTTCCATCCAGCGGAAAAAAGCTGTACGTTGTAGTTTAGTCAGCCTCAGCGAGAGGTTCAAACCTGAGATAACATCACATCTATGCGCAGATCGAATAGATGGCATCGATGAACATCTCGCAACTGCAAGCCTGGGTGGCAGTGGTGGAGAAGGGGAATTTCAGCGAAGCCGCCCTGCAACTGCACATTTCCCAGTCGGCGGTGAGCCGGGCCATCGCCAGTCTGGAAGAAGAACTGGGGGTAACCCTGTTGGTGCGCGGTCGGTTTGGGGCACGTCCAACTCCGGTGGGAGAGCGGTTACTGCGCTATGCCCGCAAGATGCTGCAATTGCGCGAACAGATGGACTACGAGGCCAACCTGGAAAAAGGCTTACGTGGGGGAAGTGTGCGGGTTGCTGCCTTTCGCAGCGCTGCCACGCACCTGTTGCCACCGGTGATCGCCCGCTTTCGCCAGCAATTTCCGCAAGTTACCCTTACCCTCACGGAAGCAGATCCGGCCACTGTGGAACATCTGCTGCGCTCGGGCCAGGTGGATATCGGCCTGTTGCCGCTGCCGCGAGCTGCCGAGGATCTGCAGACGTGGGAGATCGCTCGCGACGAGTTCATTCTGTTGGTGCCGGAGAGCTTTGGCCCTCTGCCGGAAGCCGTGACCTGGGCGGATCTTTCCCGTTTTTCCTACATTCTCTACAACTACGCTGAATGCACCACAGCGGTGCGCAACCACTGGGAGGCGGCCCACCAAACCCTTAAGGTGGCCTACCTAGTCAAAGAAGATTCCACCATCGTCAACATGGTGGCGCAGGGCCTGGGAGCGGCCATTTTGCCTCGCCTGGCTGCCATCCCTATTCCCCCAGGGATCCAGATCCGCCGTCTGCCCGTCCCGCTGGAGCGGGTGATCGGGGCTGCCGTGCTGGCCTCGGCGCTGCATCCGCCGGCAGTCTATGCCTTTCTGGAGACTTTGCGAGGAAGCCGATCCGAGCGGGCAGGGTGAAGTTCAA
>NZ_JANSJA010000187.1:0-7121 GCF_047462335.1 Synechococcus sp. H60.1 | reverse complement strand
CTCTTAGCCTAGTGGGAAGCCGAACGCGAAAGCTGCAATCTTATAGTCATTTCAAATTCGGAGATGTCTCCACAGCGCTCCGCGCCGCTGACGCCCTCACCCCCAGCCCCTCTCCCTCTGGGAGAGGGAAGTCAGAGAATGTCCCGTATCTCGCCAGGGTGACGTGCCACCTTCCACCGCCAGCGACCGAACGCGCCATGGGCATTGACGGCCTGCGTCCACTCGTCCAGATAGCGCTGCTTCACCCGGTCTAGTTCGGTGTTTTGTCCCTTCGTTTCCAAAATGAGCATGTCGCCGTTGGATAGCCGCACAAGAAAATCTGGCCGATACTTGCGTACTACGCCACCATACACATACAGGACTTCGAAGCCCAGGTGATCGTTCTTTGCCCAGGCGCTCACGGCGTCGCTGTTGTCGAGGACGTAGGCATCTGATGCTTCCCAGGTGCTGTCGTAGACGCAGACGTTGATGTGCGACTTGCGTGTGCGTTCACAAGGTTTGCTCGTGTACCAGGTGCGCATTTGACCTGTCGAGCCGATGGGATGATCGCGGTCGAAGACTGGAGTAAGCCGCTCGGTGTTCTCCTGCCGCACCGCCTCGCAGACATGTTGCACAACTCGTGACATGTTGAGGGTGATGATCAGGCGGCGGCGCAGTTCATCCTGATAAAAAAGAGGTGGGGAGATCAAGATGCGGTCAGAACGAATGAACTGCTCGACAATCCGCACCAACTGCGCCAGCAAGATTTCGCGACTGCCTTTCCAGCTTGGCTTCATCTGATCGAACACATCCCGGGCAGTTGCGAAGATAATGCGCTGGGTGCGAAATTCCCGCGCCAACCGCTCTAGCTCAATGCGGCTGATCTGGGTCACGTCTGGCTTGCCTTCAAGAACTGGTGCCAGTTCTGCCACCTGCGGTGTCTGGGCAGCGTTTAGTTCTAGTGGCTGCACCTTTGACCAATCGAGAGTCAACGTTGGTTGAAGTACGCGCTCGATGCGCACCACATTTGGCCAGCGGATCTCAAACTCTGCTTTGGTCGGATCCGGCTCCACCGCGGTCTTGGGTGTTGGTGGTGGCGGCGGGCCATCTCCGCTATCCTCGTGCGGCAAGAAAGTGAAAGGCACACCGAAGATATTGACGTATTCGGGCTCGAGCAGCCCCGTTTGTGGGTTGACCTCGTAGGATGTGCGGCGCAAGCCTCGGCCCACAACCTGCTCGCACAGAAGTTGCGAAGTGAAGGCCCGTAGCCCCATGATGTGCGTCACGGTTTTGGCATCCCAGCCCTCGCTCAGCATCCCGACGGAAATGACATTCTGGATTTTCTCGCCGGGCTGCCCTACCTTACCCACCGTATCTACGATCTTTCGCAAACGTTCTGCCTGCTCTGCTTTGGTCAACTGACGTTCGACTGGTGCGTCTTCCTCTTCTCCATCCTCAGCCTCGTCTGAGGCTTCCACCACTGCAGTGGGCTCTTCCTTTGCCTCAGCCTCTTCTAACACCTTCGAGTCGATGTGCAGGATCCCTTCTGGGTTGCAGAGCTCGTCGATGGGAATGCGCCGTGAGTCGAAGGCGTGTTTCACCCGCGCCGCTGTCTCGGTTCGGTTACAGACGGTGATCATCACGGGCGGCGTGGGCAGGCCAGCTGCTTTCCAGGCCTTCCACGTCTCACGCCAGTCGTAGCCCAGCAAGTAGTAGGCGTTCAGCACCAGGTCGGGCAGCGGCTCCTCGGGGTTGGCCTGGCGGTTCAGGTCGTCCTTCACGTCGGGGTCGTTGTAGATGTGATAGAGCCGCGACTTGTAGGTCTTGGCATCCGGCACGGCATCGTCACGCACCACCACGCGCGGGGTCTTCACCAACCCCGATTCGATGGCATCGTTCAGCCCAAAGTCGCTGACGATCCAGCCGAAGAGCGCCTCTTCGCTGCTCTTTTTTCCCGAGGGCGCAAAGGGGGTGGCGGAAAAGTCGTAGCAGGTCAGGATGCCGCGCGAGCGATGCAGCCGGTCCAACCCGCCGATCCACACCGTGGCTTCTTCGGCGCTGTCTCTTAAGCCATGCTGGCGCAGATACTTACCTTCCGCCTCCCAGTTGACGCGCCAGGCGTGGTGGGCCTCGTCGTTGATCACCAGCAGGTTGCGGGCATTCGCCATCTCACCCAGCACCTCGCGGGTGTAGGCTTCGTCACTCTTTGCGCCGCGCTTGTCTACGCTTTTGCGCTTCTTGATCTGTTCCTCGCTCTCCCAGGCTAGGGCGTGCCAGTTGCGAATCAGCACTTTGCCCTGCCGCAGTTTGTCCAGCAGGGCAGAGGGCACAATGTCGAAGGCCTCGTAGTAGTTGCCTGCGCCCGCCGGTTCTAGAACAGCCAGCCGTTTCTTGACCGTCAGCCCAGGCGCAACGACCAGCACGTTCTTCGAGAAACGTGCGTCCTGTGGGTTCGCCACCTTGTTGAGGATGTGCCAGGCAATCACCATCGCCATGACGATGGTCTTGCCCGTACCAGTTGCCATCTTGCAGCACCGCCGATCAAAGTCCCCACCGTCGCCAGGGATCTCAATGCCCACCCGCTCGGCAGGCGGCGCCTCGGTTAGCCAAATGAGCGTCTCCACGGCCTCCAACTGGCAAAAGAAAAAGCGACGTCTGTTGAACTCCTCAGGGTCACGCCAGTGATCCAAGAGCCGCTTGGTGATACTAGTCACACCCGGGTAGCCTGCCTCACGCCAAGCCTTCACGCGCGGGCGGATCTGGTTGACCAGCGGAATCTCCACAAAGATCCCGGGATCGTCGAAAGACTTTGATCCGGGCGTTGCCACTACGTACCCTGCCGGGCGGCGGCCTTCGACTAGTTCAAATAGCCTTGTCTCGCGGTTGTAGCGCCAGTGTTGCCGCGGCTCCTCGTAGGGCGAGTTGATGATCAGGCGGTCAATGGTAGTCCGAGCCATTGCTTTTCTCCCGTTCCGTTGCTGCACTGACTTCTTCCGCTGCCCAACGGCGAATCGCTGTGAGCAGACTTGCCACCTCTTGTTGGGGAACAGGGGCAAATTCTGTGTCGTCGTAGCGAAAGGCAACAGCAAAAGGGTTGAGTTGGCGGAGTTGATCTTCCTCAACTGGCAACAAGATGCCCCGGTCACCAAGCAGACGCGCCAGCTTGACCAGGTCATGGGTGCGTGTAAATTCGATCTGTTGGGCAAACAAGACCGCCTTGAGAGATTTCTCTACCGCTTGCTGGGCATGGAAATAGACGATAGAAGGGTGAACCTCCGGATCTTTTCTCAAAACTTCAAATGCCTTGAGGTCGCGATCGGCCAAGCGCAGGGATCGCCAGGCCTCTTCAAGATGGGGCTTCATAGAGGGCTCTTCCCTCCTTGCGCGCCCAGTACAGTACGGTGCCCGGAACCTGACTGCGCCGTTGGTATTCGGCCTCCGAATAAACCAGCAGATCAAGCCCTGGGCCAATCGAGCCCACAGCTTTGTGCAAGCGGATCATTTCGCTATACGGGTCGGACACTTCTGGTTCAATCACAATAAGATCCAGGTCAGAGCCAGCGTCGGCGTCGCCGCGGCCATAGGAGCCAAACAAAAGTATGCGTCTGGGCTGTGCCACTGCCACGATCCGTTGAACAATTTCTTGCAGAGCTTGCTCGTCAATCATGTCTCCACCCTTATGACCTTCAGGCTCTCGATGCCCCGGTCATCCACGATCTTGACGGCAATGCGCTTGTGCTCGCCCGGTGCAAAGGGCAACGAGACTGTACCGCGGTACGCCTCAATCAGCTCCTCGTCGATTTCAGCTTTAAGGTTGCGCGCCAGCTTCGCCCAGCCATCCTTCTCGCCCGCCATTGGGAAAAAGACCTGCCGGGGATAGAGGCTGCGTCCGTCGTAGTCGGTATCGAGCAGCCAAAGAGCGATCTTGTCTGCGCTACCCGATTCAATCTGCCCGGTCTTGGTGTTGTAATAATCAAAACCGTGCACCACGACGCGCAACTTGCCTTCGTCAGTACCCGAGGTGATCCGCTGCACTTCCACATCAGGTTGCCCAATCAACCAAAACGATTCGTTACTCGCGCGCTTTTTCTTGAGGTCGTCGGTCAAGAGGTCGGCGTTCATTTGGACTTTGAGGAACTGCATGCCGGCCAGCTCGGGCTTCATCTCGTCAATATCCTTGGCCGCTTCGGGATCGAACTGGAAAGCGGCAAAGATCAGCAGCTTGGGTTTGGGAACAAGCATCCGTGCTTCTTCCCAGGCGTGCTCGACCTGCCGCTGCTCAAGTGGGCCATATTCCGGGCCAAAGGAGACGACCACGCGCATCGGGTCATAGGCTGGAGCCGACTCGCGCACAGTATTTGCCCCTTCGTCGCTTGGCCGCGTTTCCCCCTCGGCATGCAGCCAGCGACAGCCAGGAAGCGGCTCTAGGCGGGCAAAGCGGATGTATTGCCCGTTCTTGCCGCGAATACCGGTGCGCAGCAGCTCGTCGCGCCATTCGGCCTGGCGCAGGGTCTCGCCGGAGCGGGCAATGGACATGTCGGCAGGTTGCGGCTTTTCCTCCAAAATCTCATCCACCGACTTGACCACAGGCGCCGGCACGGCCTCGACGGTGAACGGGCCGGTGACGCGCACCTTTTTGCGGTCCACAAAGGGCTGGTCGTAAAGCGTCTCCTGCGGCGCGTGGCGGGCAATGGCGGCGTCAATCTCCTGTTGGAGGGCGCGGCGGGCCTGATGAAAACGCTCGAAGGGATCGCGCGCTTTTTCCGGCCAGTCGGCAGGAAACGCAAAGGGCACCTCCCATTCCACCAGTTCGTTGACCTTGACCACCTGGCCGGCGGGCATGGTGAAGGTTGCCGTGTCGGGCGCGGCGAAGTCCACGAAGTGGCCAGACCGGCCGCCCTGGGTAACCTTAAATTGGACAGGATGACCCTTCAATGCCGCGTTGAGCTCAGCCAGCGCCTTTTCCACCGCCGGATGCAGGCGGGCATAGATGCCGTCAATCTCCGGGTTGTTGGCGATCGATTTGAGTGTTACATGCGGCACGGTCTTGTACTTGAAGCCGCTGCCCACGCCCTCTTCGGGACGCGCCAGCTCGTAGTAGTCGAAGACGGCGGTCATCAAGCGCTGGCGGGCGATTGTGATCGCCACGCGCGAGGTATCGCAAGTGATCCAGCGCCGGCCCCACTGCTCGGCGACATAGGCGGTCGTGCCGCTGCCGCAATTGTGCACGACGCACAGCTCCGTGATGAAAGAATGCGCGTCTTCTACTTCCAGGTCGTACAACTCCTCTTCGGTTTCTTGTGTGTGGAGTTCAGCGATGCGCACGGCGACCCGCTGCGGACCAAAGAAGACCCAATCACCCACAGCCAGGTCCTGCGCTTCCACCCACTCGGCCTTTTCGACGCTGAGCTGAAGGTGGCAGGCGTGTCGAATGGTTTCGTAAACGCCCTCCAGATTGGACAGCACCTCCCTGGCCGGGATGCGCAGTACCTCCAGGCCCAGCCCGCGGAGATAGGCATCGCGGGCCTGATCGTGAGCCAGCGCCTCTTCGCTGCTGTGGGCCAGCGCGCCGTCCACCTCGACGACAAGTTGGGCGTCGCGGCTGTAAAAGTCCGCTATGTACCGACCGATGGGATGCTGGCGTCGGAAGGTGAAACCGGTTTGGTCGTTGCGCAGCACCGCCCACAGATTACGCTCCGGCGGGGTCATTTCACGCCGCAGTGTCTTGCTTCGCCATCGCAACCCCTGGGGAATGCCCGACCAGTCGTTGTGCCCTCCCAGTGAGCGCGGGCGGCGTTTGGCGAGCACCTTGTGGTCGGCAGAGAGCCAAAGCGTCGCGTCGGTTTTTTCGTGGCGGATGCCGATCATCTTGCCGCGGTATGGCCGGCGGATCACGCGCACGACGCGGTGCGGTTGCCCGTCATGCCCCAGAACCCAGTTGCCGGGTTGGATGGATTCGATGGGGCGCAGGGTAGCTCCTCCCCGGCCATCCCCGTAAACGGGGAAGGAGCGTCCCCCCGCGTGCGGGGGGAGCACAGGGGGGCTGCCTCCCGGGTTGGCCTCTTCCTGGTTAGCCTCTCCCCATTCAGCGCCTCCCTGGCCGGCCGCCCCTCCCCGGCCCTCCCCGTAAACGGGGAGGGAGCATCCCCCCGCGTGCGGGCCGCCTCCCCCATCCTCCACACACCACACCCGCGTCCCCTTCCGCACACACGTCGGGTCGAACACCAGGTCGCCCGGGTCGGTGGTCATCAGGATGCAGCGCTCAACGACTTTCGTATTGGTCTGGACGGCGTACACCTTCGGGTCGCCGTAGCCGGCAATGCCGGTATCCGTCCAGATATTGGTCAGCGGCAGAGCGGGAATCTCATCCAGAAAGCGGACATATCTGAGCGTATTCCCTACAGCAAACAGGCGCTCCGCCTGCCGCAGCCGCTCCAGGCCGTCATGGCCAGTCTTCCAGTGACTATTCTGACCACAGTGGAAAGTTCGTCCCTCAAAGGGATACGAAAATGTGGTGGCACCTGCCTCCTGCGACGTCATATCGCCCGCCTGGAACACCCGGACGCCCTCTGGGAGCAGGGTGGGTGATTCGAGCTCTGAGCTGGTGAGGCGACGGCGGGTGCCATCCGGAAGCTGCACGTGCTGGTACCCTTTGGTGCCCTCTTCTCCCAGTTCCTTCTCCAGAAAGAGCTGACGGTACTTCAGCTGGGCCTTGTCCCTGGCATACCAGAGAAGAAAATCGTTGACCACATCCAGCAGTGCGCCACCCTTGCCGCTGGTTTTCACGAAGCTGATAACGCTTACAAAATTCTCCCGCCCGAACACCTCATCGAGCAGGCAGCGCACCAGGTGCAGGTTCTCGTCGTTGATCTGCACAAAACACGAGCCACTATCCACTAACAACTCTCTTGCCAGCAGCAGCCGGTCGCGCAGGTAGGTCAGATACGAGTGGATGCCCAGCTCCCAGGTGTCGCGGAAGGCCCGAATTTGCTCCGGCTCGCTGGTTAAATCCTCGTCCTTGCCGTCCTTGACGTCGCGTTTGTTCACGAAGGGCTGGAAGTTGGAGCCGTACTTGATGCCGTAGGGCGGGTCGATGTAAATCATCTGCACCTTGCCGGCCATCCCCTCCTTTTCCAGCAGTG
>NZ_JANSJA010000186.1:0-7148 GCF_047462335.1 Synechococcus sp. H60.1 | reverse complement strand
GTGGGGTAGTTCATAGAGTTCTCCAAGGCAAAGGCAGGGTGGAGGAAAAACCGGTTCTGCCGGAAAAAAGGGCTACCCCCCAGGCAAATCCCAACTTTGCACAACAAACACCTGCTAAACTGTTGAACTAAATACACAATCCAAAAAGCTGGCCAGTCTTCTGACTCAGCCGCTCCAGGTTGAGTGCTCGGTCGTCTTCAGGGGGGAGAAGATATCGTGGCAACAGGGGCCTATGCACTGGTGGATAGCCTGCATCGACAGGGGGTGCAGCACATTTTCGGCTATCCGGGAGGAGCGATCCTGCCCATCTACGACGAGCTGTACAAAGCCGAATCCCAAGGTCTACTCAAACATTTCCTAGTCCGCCACGAACAGGCCGCGGCCCATGCTGCCGATGGCTACGCCCGCGCCACCGGCAAGGTGGGCGTGTGCTTCGCCACCTCGGGGCCAGGGGCGACCAACCTGGTGACGGGCATCGCCAACGCCATGATGGACTCTGTGCCCATGGTGGTGATCACCGGCCAGGTGCCCCGCCATTTGATCGGTACCGACGGCTTTCAGGAGACCGACATCTTTGGCATCACTCTGCCCATCGTCAAGCACTCCTACGTGGTGCGGGATCCGCGTCAAATGTCTCGGATTGTGGCCGAGGCTTTTCACATTGCCGGCACCGGGCGGCCAGGGCCGGTGCTGATCGACATTCCGAAAGATGTGGGCCTGGAAGAGTTCGACTACCAGCCGGTTAGCGAAGTCAACATCCCCGGCTACCGGCCCACGGTGCGGGGCAACCCTCGCCAGATCCACGCGGCGGCCAAGCTGATTCTGCAGGCCAAGCGTCCCCTGCTCTACGTGGGCGGCGGGGCCATCATCTCTGGGGCCCACGCCGAAATTGCCGAGCTGGCCCACACCTATCAGATCCCGGTGACCACCACCCTCATGGGCAAGGGGGCCTTCGATGAGAACGATCCCCTCTCGGTGGGGATGCTGGGCATGCACGGCACTGCCTACGCCAACTTTGCCGTTACCGAGTGCGACCTGCTGATTGCAGTGGGGGCCCGCTTCGACGACCGCGTAACCGGCAAGCTAGACGAATTTGCCAAGCACGCCAAGGTGATCCACATCGACATTGACCCGGCAGAGGTGGGCAAAAACCGCGCTCCGGACGTGCCGATTGTGGGAGATGTGCGCACCGTTTTGGTGGAGCTGTTGGCGCAACTGAGCAAAATGCCCCACACCCCTGGCCAGACGCAGGCTTGGCTGGAGCGGATCGAGCGCTGGAAGCGGGACTACCCCCTGCAGGTGCCCCGCTATGAGGGTGTGATCGCCCCGCAGCAGGTGATCGATGCGTTTCGTCGCCATGCTCCCCACGCCTACTACACCACCGATGTCGGTCAGCACCAAATGTGGGCGGCGCAGTTTCTGCGCAACGGGCCGCGCCAGTGGATCTCCAGCTCTGGCCTGGGCACCATGGGCTACGGCTTCCCGGCAGCCATGGGGGTCAAAGTGGCCTTGCCTCATGCCGAGGTGATCTGCATCAGCGGCGATGCCAGCTTTCAGATGAACATGCAGGAGCTGGGCACGGTGGCCCAGTACGGCATTGCCACCAAGGTGGCCATCATCAACAATGGCTGGCAGGGCATGGTGCGCCAGTGGCAGCAGGCCTTCCACGGCGAGCGCTATTCCCACTCCGATATGGCTGCGGGCATGCCGGATTTTGTCAAGCTGGCCGAAGCCTTTGGCGTCAAGGGCATGCGCGTCGATCACCCCGATCAAGTGGACGATGCCATCCAAGAGATGCTGCGCCACGAGGGGCCGGTGCTGGCCGATTTTGTGGTCAAGCGGGACGAGAACTGCTACCCAATGGTGCCCGCCGGCAAAGCCAATTACCAGATGATTGGGCTGCCAGAAAAGCGGCAACTGGAACAGGCTGCCGAGCTTATTTACTGCCCCAACTGCGGCGCCAAAAACCCTAGCTTGCACAAGTTCTGCGCCGAGTGCGGCACCAAGCTCTAGAACCGGCAGGGCTGGCCATCAAGGCAGGGAAGTTGGGATCCCAAGTTCTCTGAGAAGATTTGCAATAAGGCCCGCCCTCGGCAGCGGAAAGCCCGCAGAGATACTGCAGCCGTTTCAAACCAGATTGAAGAAAACACTTCCTGGGCGCACCGCTGCCGCGACTGCCCCCAGACCATTGTCCAAGAAGATCTAAGAAGAGAGGCGAGTGCGGCCCAGGTAGTCCGAAATTCTTTTTCCCCACGCTGCGACTGGAGATTGCCAACAGGTTCTGGCCTTGCCCAATGGTTAGAGGGGCCGGTAGACTCGGTAGTTGATATTGGGGAAGATGTTGTCCATATACTCCACCTTGGCCAGCCACTGCTCGTCTTCGGGAGTGGCTTTTTCTCGCCGAAACTGACCGGCTTGGATCTTCTCGTAGAGGTGATTGAAGCGCAGCAGGTGGGACTTGGTGCGGCGTACGGCATAGGGAACCATCGTCCCCGTGCGCATGATGAAGGCCCAGTCGGAAGATTGGGCCAACAGCACTTCCCGCGCCGCCTGGTTCAGGGCTCGCCACTCCAGGTCATCGGCGGGCTCACGGCGGCTCAGCTCGATCATCCGCTCGGTGGCCTTGTGCAAGTGGGGATAGATCCAGGCGTTGGTGGGGTTGAGCCAGTACTCGTGGAAGCCGCGCGCCCCCCAACTGGATTGGGCCGGTTTGCACACCTGTTGGGTGGGGTTCTCCCGCAAGTACTCCGCCAGGTGGGTCATGCGATAGGTGGTTTGGTCGAAGTAGCTCTTGCGAATGAGAAAATCCAAAAACCAGGGGCCCTCGTACCACCAATGGCCGAACAGCTCAGCATCGTAGGGAGCCACCACCAGCGGCGGGCGCCCCATGACGCTGTGCAGATATTCGATCTGTCGCTGGCGGTTGAACATGAAGTTGCCCGCATGTTCTGCCGCCTTCTCCCTGGCCCAGTAGGGATCGTAAAGTTGCTTTTGCCCCAGATCTAGGTTGCGCCCCGTGATGCGATGGTACTTGATGCCGGTGTTTTTCCGCTGGCCGTTGGGCATGATGTAGGGCTTGATGTATTCGTAGTCGGCCTCATACCCTAGGTCTTTGTAGAACTCGCGATAGACGGGATCCCCGGGGTAGCCCACCTCCGCCGACCACACCTGTTGGGAAGACTCGTGATCCCGACCGAAGACGGCAACACCGGTCTCGGTAAAGATGGGGGCGTACATGCCGTAACGGGGCCGTGGCTTGGCATAGAGCAGGCCGTGGGCGTCGGTGATCATGTAGCGCAGGCCAGCATCGGCAATCATCCGCTCCAGCCCTTGGTAGTAGGCGCATTCCGGCAGCCAGATCCCCCGCGGCCATTGGCCAAAGTGCTCGTTGTAGTGCTCGCAGGCCACAATCAGCTGCGCCCAAACCGCCTGCGGGTACATCTGCATCAGGGGCAGGTAGCCGTGGGTAGCGGCGCAGGTGATGATCTCCAAGTTGCCGCTGTCCTGAAACTGTTTGAAGGCCCGCACCAGGTCTCGGTCGTAGCGCTCCCAGAGATCGCGGACCATGGCAAATTGCTTGATGTAGTGCTCGGCTAGGTAGCGAATGTGGCCGTTGGTGGCGTTCTTGTCGTACTCCAGTTGGGCCAGCTCTTCCACCTTGGTTAGATAGTGGTCGTAGCGCTCCTGCAGCAAGGGATCCCGCAGCATCGACACCAGCGGCGGCGTCAGAGACATAGTGAAGCGAAAGTCGATGCCATCTCGCCGCAGCCCCTCGAACATGTGCAGCAGCGGGACATAGGTCTCGGTGATGGCTTCGTAGAGCCACTCTTCTTCCAGCACAAAGTCCTGCTCGGGGTGGCGCACAAAGGGCAGGTGTGCGTGGAGTACCAAGGCAAGATAGCCTATCATGGCGGCTAGGGATCCTCAGGTGGGAGAAGATAAGGGAGCAAGCCTTCCTTCCCCAGCAATCAATCTGTAGGGAAGGTTAAGAGCAGCATTGCTACCTATCGTCCAGCATTTCTCCCTCGCGGTCAAGCGCTGGGATCGCTGGGGATCGCTGGTGGCCGCCGGGCGGCGGGGGGATGTTGGTCAGGACCAGCGGTGGCGAATTTGGTCGTAGATCTCCAGGTATTCTTTGCCGGGGTAGTTCCAGGAGTAGTCGTAGCTCATGCCCTGGATCTGCAGTTGGCGAAACTGGTCGGGGGCGGTGTACCACAGGTCGATGGCCCGATCCAACGCTGACTCTAGGGCTGCGTGATCCGTGTGGTAGAACACGTAGCCATTGCGTTGCTCAGGCAATTTGCAACTGTCGTAGTCGCGGTCAAAAACGGTATCCACCAGGCCGCCCACGCCCCTCACCACCGGAACTGTGCCGTACTTGAGGCCGATCATCTGGGTGAGGCCGCAGGGCTCGTAGTGGCTGGGCACCACCAGGATGTCTGCCCCTGCATAGATGAGGTGGGAAAGTTCTTCGTTGAAACCCAGCTCGATGTGAACGTCGGGGTTATCGTTGAGGTAGCGTTTCTCATGGGCAAACCAGGCGCCGATCCCCGGCTCTGTGGCGGATCCCAGGAGAACAAACTGGGCATTTTTGAACAGGGAGCGGTAGATGGCATGGTGCACCAGATGCACGCCTTTCTGTTCATCGAGGCGTCCGATATAGGCCACAATCGGCTTTTCGACATCTTGCAACAGCAGCCGTTCCCGCAGGGCTCTTTTGTTTTTGGCCTTGTTTTCCAAAGTTTGCGCTGTGTAGCGAAAAGGAATAAAGCGGTCGATCTCAGGGTTCCAAATATCGTAATCGATGCCGTTCAGGACGCCGCGAAACTTGTGCTGGTGTAAATAAAGCGTGTGACCCAGCCCATAGCCGTAATCGCCAAATCGCACTTCCAGGGCGTGGTTGGGAGAAACCGTGGTGACAAAGTTGGAAAAGACGATCCCGCCCTTCATAAAGTTGAGGGCAAAGGGGTTAAAGTTATCTCGCAGACGATCGTAGTGGAAGTAATAGGGCTCCCGATTGAGGCCAGTGGCCCAAAGAATTTCCGGGCCGCCAAAGCCCTGGTGCTTGAAGTTGTGGATGGTGTAGCATACCCGCTGGTTTTCCATGCCGTGGTACTTGTAGATCTCAAAGAGCAGTACCGGCACCAGTCCTGTCTGCCAGTCGTGACAGTGGATGATGTCGGGGCGCTTGTTGCTTTTGAGGAGAAACTCCAAAGCTGCCTTGCTGAAAAAAGCAAAGCGCATGTTGTCGTCTGGGCAACCATAGTAGCAGCCGCGATTGAAGAAGTTGTCGCCGGAGTGGGGCTCAATAAAAAAGCAAAGGCGGCCATGTACCCAGCCGCAGTACACCGAGCAGTGGATGGCTCCCCCATACCAGGGCACCCAGAGGTCGCGGTAGGCATCGTGCAAGCCCCAGATCTGGTCGTAGCGCATGGTGTCGTACTTGGGCAAAACCAGCTCGACACAGTGCCCCCGCACTTCTAGCTCCCGGCTGAGGCCGTACACCACATCCCCTAGCCCACCTGCCTTAATGACGGGGGCACATTCCGACGCAATCTGCACGATGTACATTTCGAGATCTCCCGTAGCACCGCCTTACTTTTCTTCACAAAAGATAATCTCTTTTGGCTTCGCTAGCCCATCCCCCGCCTCAGCGAAAAGGGATCCCCGAATAGGGATCCCTTCTGGCAGAACAGGCGCGATTTGGCTGGGCTATCTAGGAGCTTGGATCCCTCAATACCACTGCTGGGCGTAGAGGCGCTGCACCAGATAGAAAACAAACAGGTTCACGTCGACGCGGCGCTCGTCGATCATAAAAGACTCGAGGGTGCTGGCCGGGGATCCTTCAACAGCACAGCGGAAGAACTTGGGCCCGTTGAGGGATCCCTCAGCAAAGAGGACGCTAAACTGCTTCTTGCCGCCGGCAAATGAGCCGACCAGCGTCTTGCCCTCCAGCCGCAGTTGCAGATCGTTGACGCCGCGTTTCTCAAAAGCGGCGATGGTTGCTGGGATCACGTCTTCTGCAATCAGTTGCTCAAAAGGCTTCTCTTCCTTGGCTGGTTTTTTCGCCGCGGCTTTGGCGGAGCCAGTCGCCCCAGTAGCAGGATTAGCGACCTCGACAGGGGCCGACTTTTCGCCAGTGGTCTCTTGAGGGGTGGGTTCTCCAGACATGGATCGGTGCTCCGACAACAAGTAAGTTGGGCTACAGACTCAAATGGGCTAGATCTGTCCAGAATGGCGAAGAGGGCTAGCCTTTGGGGATGTACTGGCCGACGATCCCTTCGGCAGGGATCTGGGGGAAGCCCATGCTGTAGTTGGGAGTACGCCCCTGCAGGTTGTAGGCAATCTCCCCCTGCTTGAGGAGAGAGCGAATGAAGTGTTCCAGGTCAGACCCGATGCGCCGTAGGTTGTACTCGGTCAGATCCCGGCCCCTGTACTCTTCCACCAATTCCTCAAAGCGGGCATAGACCTTCTGCAGGGCGGCATCGTTCCAGACCAGCTCGTTATCCGGATCCACATCAAGAGTAAGCAGATCGTCGCGGGGCACAAAGTGGTTATCAGCAGTTACCTCGCCAGCAAAGATGTGAACGTGGCGAGTGGTACATTTCAGCATGGCAGTCGTTCTCGTCAATATCCTACCCTCCTCAAGGTATCATTCCCGGCGCCGAGGTGGGATCCCTTGTTGTCCAGATCCCAGAAAGTTGCCTAGGCCAATCTCCCCACCCAACAATTTTGGGGAGAAGCGGGATCCCTTTAGCTTAATCGGCGGGAAGCCCCGCACTGTAGACCGGACTGCCTTTCCCAGAGCAACCTAAGTTTGTTCATGAGATAACCCATGGTTGTTCTGGGCAGACTGGATCAAATCGGCGATATTCTGCTTCATCTTACTGCAAATCACATCAAGGGGCAGGTCGTTTGGATCCCGGCCGAAGGGGTTCTCAATTTCAATGCCGATCTCCTCGACGCCAAACAGCATAAAGGCCAACAGCCCGACAATGGGGCCGGTCATCCAACCCAAGCCCTCCACCATCTGAAACGGCAAAGACAAACAATAAAGCAGCAATAACTGCTTCAGATGGAGGGCATAGGCAATGGGCATTGGGGTCATGAGAATGCGCTCGCAGGCACCCAAGGCATCTACCATGTTA
>NZ_JANSJA010000185.1:53456-56632 GCF_047462335.1 Synechococcus sp. H60.1 | reverse complement strand
GTCAACGAAAGAATCGGCCTTTGCGGGATTTGGCGAGGCGCTCGCAGAGCTGCTGCTACCGTTTTTGTGTTGCTTTGCCAACACAGCTAGCTTGAGGATCCACGTAAGGGGCTGACAATGGTTTTAGAGGGGATGCTGCATTAGCCAAAAGCCGGCGAAGGACTGGGCCCGGAAATCGCTTTGGATGGCGAGGAAGTGGATCCCTTGGGCTTGGCGTTGGCGTTGGGCAAAGCCTTCTGCCTCCGCTTGCAGCTTTTCATCTTTTAGTTGCGCAAACAGGTAGCAATCGCTGAGGCCAGCCTCGAACAGCAGCCGTCCCTCCGCCACCGTCAAGTAGGCAGGCTCCATACCGCTCAGCCAGGCTGCTATGGGCAGCGCCCGCCGCGAGGCAATCACCAACCCAGGAATGATGGTGTCGGGCGCCAGGGCCTCCCAGTTTAGGGGGAACAGCTCACCAAATTCCATTGGCCAGGTCTCGGCATCCCGCAGATCCCTGGCCCGCAGGGTAACGAACGCCCAGCGCTCTCCCTGCAACTTGTCCGGCAGGGGAATGGGATCCGGCGGATCCGGCTCCAATGGCGGCTCGGGGCTATAGGTAAATTGGGTTTCCTGGGGGTAAACCTGCTCTGCCCGTTCCCGCATCCAGGCCCGGAGGGCATAGACGCGGCGGCTGGGCAGCATCGGGATCCCAACGGCATTACAGGCCCGTTGCAAAATGGAGCTCATGCGGGCGCGGAAGACGCGAATGGCCGAAGGGGGCTGGGGGGCCATTTCCAAATAGCTGCGCAACTGTTGGGCCACCCAGGTGCTATTGACCTCTTGGTTGCTGCAGTACTGGGCCTGGCGAAACTGACCCGTGGGATCGCACACCAGCAGCTCCCAAACCCGCCGCTCCTGGGCATCCCGCAGCGGGACGGCGTTGAAATCCATCTGCCAGATGGGGCCGCGCATAGGGCCAGAACGAGGTGGTTGAGTGGCCAAGTCTGCCTCCCCTTGGCTACTTGCCGCTGACCTCACCGCCTGAGCAAGTGGAAAAGCGATCCTGGGAAGGATGGGCAGACCTATCCCCCACCAAAGCCCATTCCCGCTCCCCAAAAATGGCGGCAGGGTAGCGGTAGTACTTAAACTCCAGCAGGTTGTAGAAGGGATCCTGCAAAAAGAACGTGCCGTGCTCCAGGGGGGTGCCGACAAAGCGCCAGCGCGGCTCCTGATAGAAAAGCAATCCCCGTGCCTGGGCCTGCTCCGCCAGCGACTGCCAATCTGCTTGGGCAGGGAAAATCAGGCCAAAGTGGCGGGGGTAGATGCCCCGCTGTGGCGTCAGCTCTTCCTGGGTGAGGTGGGCCACTAGTTGATGGCCATAGAGGTTCAAAATAACTGAAACAGGGGTTTCCCGACCGATTTGGCAACCCAAGCCCTCGCCGTAGTAAGTCTTGGCCAAGGCAATATCGGCAACGGGAAAGGCCAGATGAAAGCGGATGGGTTCCATGGGCTCTCTCGCAAAGCAGCCTGCTCGACTCAGGATCCCTGCTCTTTACCAAGTTAGGCGATTTTAGCTCAATTGGCGGGAAGCCCCGCACTGTATGGGTGAATTGTGTTGACTCAAGAGCCAATCAGTGTCGGGATGAAAGCGGTTTGTGCTACAAGTGAGAAGAATATTAATAAATCTCTGGAGAGCTTCCTGCCGTGGGCGGCACAGTGGCAGCACGCTGAGACCTCCGTACCAACAAGTCTGGGAAGCGTGAAGCCTGTACGCTATCGGCTCGCGCAGCGTGGCGTCAGCCATGGTGTGTTGACTCAACGAAGATGAGTGCCCGGAGTCGTTCTGCTGCAACTGTCCCGCCCGCAGCAGCGCTGCCTGCTCTTGGGTTCAGGCATAAAAGTCGCGCTCGTAAAGCTGCATACTTACTCCCAGCGAAATTTGGCAGTTATTTTTCAGGGTAAAAGTTGGGATCCATTGCCTGCTCAAAAGTGTAGGGGCACCGGTCAGGCAGATCCTGAAGAGAAAGGGGCGTTTCTCTCACCACCAGGAGCAGTCCTTTTCGATAGGCCTTTTCCATCGCTTCAGCTAGGTAAGCTTTGAGGCTAGGGCTCTCCGCAATGAGCTCCTGGATCTCCTGTCGCTGTTCGATGATCGTGGCCTGCCAACTTTTGCCGCGAAGCTGGGGCTGGAACTGCCATTTGAGGAGGTGCCCCAGCAGGATCCCCAAGCGATTGACCAATTCACGGCGCTCTTGCCTGCCCAAAGCCTCGATTTCCTCCGCCAAATGCACGGTGTCTAGCTGCTCCAGCCGGCCCGCCCGCAGCAGCGCTGCCTGCTCCTGAGTCCAGGCATAGAAGTCGCGCTCGTAAAGCTGCATGTCCACCCCCATCTGGGCGCTGCCCGGGTATCAACCAATCCTACTGGCTCTAGGAGAAACAAGTGGCTGGGCGCGGGGAAGCTGGCCTGCCTTTAACTGCCGCTTGAGCCAAGAGTCCGCTAGACTAAAATCTGGACATCCCTTTTGCAACTCTATGGCCGACCCTCTCACCCCTCAGGTTAGCGAGCGCATCTGCAAACACATGAACGAAGACCACGCCGATGCGCTGGCGCTCTATGCCAAAGTCTTCGGCCAAGTGGAAGGGGTGACGCAGGCTCGCATGCAGGCCATTGACTCAGAAGGGATGGACTTGCAGGTAGAGGTAGACGGGGCCCTACGAACCCTGCGCATTCCATTTGATCACCCTCTCAAAGATTCTGAAGATGCCCACCACACCCTGATTGCCATGCTGAAACAGGCCCGTGCTCGCCTCCGGCAAGCCAGTAGCTAATCTGGGCCTGGCAGCAAAAAAGGAGAAGACCCCGGCACCGGCTAGCCAGCCGAGGCCGGCAAGAGACGGGTCTAGTGAGCTTGCTGCAGGAGCAGATCCAACTTGCCCTGGGCCTCAAGGGCATAGAGGTCGTCGCAGCCGCCGATGTGCTGGTTGTTGATGAAAATCTGGGGCACCGAACGGCGCCCGTTGGCCCGCTTAGCCATCTCCGCTCGCGCCGCCTCATCCCCATCAATGGCGTATTCGATGTACTTGACTCCCTTGCGGTCTAGCAGTTGCTTGGCGCGAATGCAAAAAGGGCAAAAACGCCAGGTGTAGATCTCAACAGCCATAGGGAGATAACGAACGCTTTCACATAGCTTAACATT
>NZ_JANSJA010000185.1:8916-53356 GCF_047462335.1 Synechococcus sp. H60.1 | reverse complement strand
TGTAGATCTCAACAGCCATAGGGAGATAACGAACGCTTTCACATAGCTTAACATTCTTAGTTGGCCTCCTTCCAGTTGTGGCCAATTTGAATATCCACCACCAGCGGTATGGAGAGGGGCACCGCCCCTTCCATTTCTCTTTGAATGAGGGGCTGTAAGTCCTGCCATTCTGAGGGCTCTACTTCAAATACCAGCTCGTCGTGAACCTGCAAAAGTAAACGCGAACGAAAGTTCTGGAGCTTTTCCTGCAGGCGCACCATAGCTACTTTGATAATGTCTGAAGCGGATCCCTGAATGGGGGCATTCACAGCAGCCCGCAGCTCGGCTTGTTTGCGGTGGCCCGATAGCTGAGACAAATTGGGGAAATAGCGGCGGCGACCCAGGATGGTTTCCACATAGCCGTGTTCTTCCACAAAGGCTTCGGTGGCGCGGAGATAGGCAAAAACGCCAGCATAGCGCTCATTAAATCGCTGCAAGAACTGCTTAGCTTCTGCCAGCGATACTCCTGCCGTGCGGGCAAAACGCTGGGCTCCCATGCCATAGATCACGCCATAGTTAATCGTCTTGGCAAGGCGGCGTTCCTCACTGGTTACCTCTTGCTTGTCAAAGAGCAAGCGAGCGGTTAGGGTATGCACATCTTCCCCGGAGCGAAAGCACTCAAGGAGGGTTGGCTCTTGGCTGAGGTGGGCCAGGATGCGCAGCTCAATTTGTGAGTAGTCAGCCGAGGCCAACAGCCATCCCTCCTGGGGAATGAAGGCCTGGCGAATGCGGCGGCTAAACTCGCTGCGGATGGGGATATTTTGCAAATTGGGGTTGGAGGAGCTGAGCCGGCCAGTGGCAGTAACGGTCTGGTTAAAGTTGGTGTGCACCCTGCCTGTATCGCGTCTTACCAGAGCTGGCAGCGCATCCACATAGGTGGATTTGAGCTTGGCCAGGGTGCGGTACTGGAGAATAGTTTCAATAACTGGGTGATCCCCTTCCAGCTTCTCTAAAACAGAAGCGTCGGTGGAGTAGCCGGTAGCTGTCTTGCGAGTTTTTCGGACATCTAGCTTGAGCTTTTCAAAGAGTAGGGATGCCAGTTGTTTGGGAGAGTTGAGGTTAAAGACCTCCCCCACTTGGGCATAGGCCTTTTGCTCCAGGCTTTGTAGCTCTTTTTCCAGCTCCTGAGAAAACTGCTGGAGAAACTCAGTGTCGATACGGATGCCGACCCACTCCATTTCTTCCAAAACATGAGCCAAGGGCAACTCCACCTGGATAAAAAGATTCCAGAGGCGTGGGTCAGTCTGTTGCAGCTTCTCGGTGAGGATAGGCACCAAGCGATAGGCGCAATAGGCATCGGTGCCGCAATATTCTGCCACTTTGGCAATGGGCAGATCGGCAATGGACTTTGCTTTGCCCAGCAACTTTTCGTAGCTGGTGGTGGGCAAATTTAAATAGCTAGCTGCCAAGTCGGCCAAGTTGTGGCTGGCCTCTGGGTTGAGAACGTAGCTGGCCAGCATGGGATCAAATTGGATCCCTTGTAGGCGGATGCCATGGGCGCGAAAAATACTGAGATCATACTTGCAATTTTGCAGGCTTTTGGGCCGATTGGGATCCTCCCAAATGGGCTTTAGGCTCTGCTTAACTAGGTTCCAGTCCAGGTTGGATCCCTGGCGGTGACCAATGGGCAAATAGGCCACATCCCCCTCTGACCAACAGCAGCCAATTCCCACCAGTTGGGCGTCGCGGGGATCCAAACTCGTGGTTTCCGTATCCCAGGCTACGATCCCCGAACAGGCCAACAGCTCTTGCCGCAACAGCTCCAATTGCTCTGGGGTATCCACAATGCGCACTGCCGGCAGAGAAGGGGCGGGAGCAGCGGGAAAATCAAACCAAAGGGCCTCGTCGTAGGCAGAGCCATCCCTTGCAGCTTCTGGGGAAGCTGTCCTGGCTGCAGTTGCCTGAGGGGGGATCCCGCCCAAGGTAGCCTGGAGTTTCCGCACTTGAGTAATGAAACTGCGAAACTCTAGTTTCTCCAGCAGTGGCAGCACTTCCTCTGGGTCAAAGCCGGTCAACCTCATGCCCTCCCAGTCAGGCACAAGGGGGACGTCGCAGTGAATCCGAGCCAGAAATTGGGAGTGCCGGGCCGCCGTGATCCCTTCCCTAAGGTACTGCTGGACTTTGCCAGGGATCTCCTCCAAATGGTTGAAAATCTCCTCCAAGCTGCCATAGCGCTGCAAGAGCTCTGCCGCTCGCTTGGGGCCAATCCCCTTGACGCCGGGAATGTTGTCGGAGGGGTCACCACAGAGGGCTTTGTAGTCGACCACTTGCCAAGGCCAGATGCCCAATTTCTCTTTGACCTCTTGGGGGCCAAATTCGCTGACGCGATCTTTGCTGTTGAGGTGCAAAACCCTAATTCTTCCCTCGCGGTCAATCAATTGAAACAGGTCCTGGTCACCGCTTAAGATCTGCACTCGATACTTTTGGGGAACAAGCCTACAGAGAGTCCCCAGAATATCGTCGGCCTCAAAGCCGGGCACTGCCAAAATGGGAATGCGCAGCGCCGCCAACACCTGCTGGAGGTTCTCCACATCTTCAAGAAACTCCGGCGGCGTTTCCGGGCGGCCTGCTTTGTAGGTTTCATCAGCCTCGTGGCGAAAGGTGGGCTGCCGGGTATCAAAGGCAACAGCTACATGGGTGGGGGGGTACTTCTCCAGGACCTCCAGCAGCGATTTCAAAAAGCCAAAGCTAACACTCGTCGGGATCCCGGTGGAGGTGCGCAAGCCCCCCTCGCGACTGTGGGCAAAGGCGTAAAAAGCGCGGTAGGCCAAGGAGTGACCATCGACCAAGAGCAGCGTCGGAGTGGGTGCGGCCATCGGCTTAGACCAGGAACTAAGTCCAGCCTAAGGGATCCCGACCTGGACAGGGAGCCGCTCCCTAGGGCCGCCAGGGAAACTGGCGAAAGTTGGGAGGGCGCTTCTCCAAGAAGGCGCGTTTGCCCTCGGCAGCTTCCTCGGTCATGTAGTACAGCAGCGTCGCGTCCCCGGCCAGCTCCTGCAGCCCCATCTGGCCGTCGCAATCGGCGTTGAAGGCGGCCTTGAGGCAGCGGATGGCCAGAGGGCTGTGCTGGAGGATCTCCCGCGCCCAGCGGATCCCTTCTGCCTCCAGTTCCTCCACGGGCACCACCGCATTGACCAGGCCCATCTCTAGCGCCTGGGCGGCCGTGTACTGGCGGCAGAGGAACCAGATTTCGCGCGCCTTTTTTTGGCCCACCACTCGCGCCAAGTAGCTGGCCCCAAAGCCACCGTCAAAGCTGCCCACCCGCGGCCCGGTTTGGCCAAAGATGGCGTTGTCGGCGGCAATGGTTAGATCGCAGATGAGATGCAAAACATGGCCCCCGCCAATGGCGTAGCCGGCCACCAGCGCAATCACCACTTTGGGGAGGGAGCGGATGATGCGCTGCAGATCCAGGACATTGAGGCGGGGAACGCCTGCCTCGTCCAGGTAGCCGGCCTCTCCCCGCACGCTCTGGTCGCCCCCAGCACAGAAGGCATATTTTCCATCCGTATGCGGCCCGGCGCCCGTCAGGAGCACGACTCCAATATTGGGATCCTCCCGCGCATCCAGAAAGGCATCGATCATCTCGGCAACCGTCTTGGGGCGGAAGGCGTTGCGCTTGTGGGGGCGGTTGAGGGTGATCTTGGCAATGCCGTCGGTCTTCTCGTAGAGGATGTCTTCGTAGAGCTTGGCCGTCTGCCACATGGTGTCTTGGGGGTTCCTTTTCTTCGCCAATCCCTGCCCATTATCCGCGCTAACCGTCTGCCTGAACGAGGGATCCCACCAGCCCTTCCAGGGTGTACTCCTGGGCCACCACATCTACCCGCCCCAAGATCTGCCTGCAGGTTGCCGCCGTTTTGGGGCCGATGGCCGCAATCTGCACCGGCGGATCCCAGACTTCAGGGCCCAGGCCGGCCTGGTGGAGGAGATGGGCAAAATGCTGCACGGTTTTGGAGCTGGCAAAGGTGAGGATATCCACCTGGCGCTCCTTGAGGGCAGCCACCACCTGGGGATCCGCCGCTGCCGGACAGGCCGACTGGTAGGCCGCCACCTCCACCACCTCGGCTCCGCGTTGCCGCAGCCCCTGCACCAGCTCCTCCCGTCCTCCGGATTCGACGCGGGGAAAGAGGATGCGCTGCCCCTGCACTGGCTCCGGCCAAATAGGCAGCAGGGCTTCAGCCACAAACTCAGAGGGCAGCAAATCTGGGCGGATGCCGTACTGGGCCAGTACCGCCGCCGTTTTGGATCCCACCACTGCCACTTTCAGAGAGTAAAGAGCCCGGCTATCTCGCCCCTGCTGCTGCAACCGCTCGAAAAAACCCTGCACGCCGTTGGCCGAAGTCAGGAGCAGCCAATCGAACTTCTCTAGGGCGGCAATGGCTGTATCCAAGGGATCCCAGCTTGTAGGCGGCTGGATGACCAGGGCAGGCATTTCCAGCACCCGCGCCCCCTGAGTCTGCAGCAGCTCGCGCAAAGCTGGCGACTGCCCCTCAGCACGGGTGACCAGCACCGTTTTGCCTGCCAAAGGAGCCGGTGGCGGTAACGGTGGGATCCCTGGCAAAAACTCCTGCCGCAGCCGCACCACCTCGCCCACCACCAGCAGGCCAGGCAGCTTTTCTGGCTCCAACCCTTCCCCCTGTTGCAGCTCTGCCAGGGTGCCCACCCAAACCTGCTGCTCCGCCTGCCCCGCCCCCCAGATCACGGCGGCGGCACGCTCCGGCGGGATCCCAGCTTGCCTCAACTGGGCCGCAATCTGCTGCCGCTGCCGGGATCCCATCAAGATCACCAACGTATCCAACTGGGCCAAAGCGCCCCAGGGCAGGGCCTCCAGCTCGTGGGCGGTCAGCACGGCAAAGGCACGGCTCAAGTGCTTATCAGTCAGAGGGATCCCTGCCCACAAAGGGCCGGCCAGGGCCGACGACAAGCCTGGCCAGATCTCAAACGGGCAGCCCGCCTCCCGCAGGGCCTGCACCTCCTCGCGGGCACGGCCAAAGATCAAGGGATCCCCCGCCTTGAGGTGAACCACCTGCTTCCCTTCCCGGCAGCGCTGGATGAGCCAGCGGATGCCCTCCTGCAAGCTCGCTGCTTCGGAACGTCGCCACACCTGCGCCTGGGGGGGCAACTCCGCCAACAAGCGCTCGTCCACCAGCTCATCCACCCAGACGGCCTCAGCCCGCCGCAAGATCTCCAGCGCCCCTTGCGTCAGGCCGTCCCGCCCACCCAGCCCCGCCCCCACCAGATACACCTTGCCCATGCTGCTGCACCCCTTCTCTTGCCCTCTACCTGTTGATCCTGCCGCAAAAGCGGGATCCCACTTGCTTGGCAACTCTTCCTCCAAGCTGAGGCAAAAACCACCTGGTTGCGAGATACTGAAAGCGTTGCAGTCTGAGGATCCCTGCCCATGGCTAGTGTGACTGCAGAGCTCTGGCCCCGACGGCGCTTTCTGGCCAGTGGAGCTGCTCTAGTGGCAGCGGCAGCGGGATCCCGCCGCTCCAGATCCCGGCCCCTGCGCTTAGTCACCAACTGGTACGCCCAGGCAGAACACGGCGGCTTTTACCAGGCCCTGGCCCTGGGTATCTACGCCGACTACGGCCTGCAGGTGGAAATCCGCATGGGGGGAACGGCGGTTAACGTGCTGCAACTGCTGGCTGGAGGAGCAGCGGACTTTGTCCTCGGCGGCAGCCCCGACGCCCTGGCGGCTCTGCCGTCAGGGATCCCCGTGCTCACCGTGGCCGCCTTTTTCCAGAAGGATCCCCAGTGTCTTTTGGCCCATCCGGGCGTGGGCATCGAGCGCCTGGAGGACTTGCGGGGCAAGCCCATCTGGGTCTCTCCGGGAGCCAACCTCACCTACTGGCCTTTCTTGCGGGCCAAGTTTGGCTTTACCGACGAGCAAAAGCGTCCCTACAACCTCAGCCTCACCCCCTTCCTGCTGGACAAACACTCTGCCCAGCAGGGCTATGTCACCTCCGAGCCCTTCCGCGTGCGCCAGGAGGGCGGCTTTGATCCGGTTGTCTTCCTGCTGGCCGACTACGGCTATTCCCCTTATGCCACCACGCTGGAGACTACCCGCCCCTTTGCCGAACGGTACCCGGAGGAGGTGCGAAAATTTGTGGCCGCCTCCATCGCGGGCTGGCAGAGCTACCTGGAGGATCCCCGCCCCGGCAACCGCCTCATCCGCCAGGACAACCCCAACATGAGCGAGGCCCTTCTGGCCTATGCCCACCAAGCCCTAAAAGACTACGGCCTCCTCACTGCCGGCGACGCGGCCACCCTGGGGATCGGCGCCATGACCCACCAGCGCTGGCAGACCTATTTTCAGGAAATGGTGGCCCTGGGAATTGTCGAAGCTGGCCTCAATGTCCGCCAGGCCTACAGCCTCGACTTTCTCCCCGCTCCCACCGCCTGAGTTACATCACCGCCAAGCTCTGCAGCCGTGGGGATCCCTGCATCGCCAGCTCATGGCGCCGGTGCATCTGCTCTGTCAGCAGGTAGGCCAGAGGCGGGCAGCCACTCAGCCGCTGCCGCGGATGGGGCAGTTGGTCGTTGCCGAAGGTGTGGCGGTACTCCTCCGAGTCGATAAAGGCATTGACCATGGCCTGAAAGCCCTGGCGCACCAGAATGTCGTGGTAGGCCGCCACCTCCTCCTTGCTGGCCGGGGCCCGTCCCAAAAAGTGCTTAAAACCCTGCTCCACACAGCGGGTGTTGCAGCCGGCACTGAAAAAGAGCTGCCGGTAGAGCCGGGATCCCCCAATTTGGCGAACCAACCGCTTGATCCCAATCCGACCCCGCAGAAAGTCCTGCTCGATTTTTTCCAGCTCTCCCGCCTTCTCGTGCTGGTAGGGCTGGCGTTCCAAAAGCTGTTGGTAGGCAGCCCGCAACAGGTTTTGCAACGTTTGCGGATCCCGCTGGCGTAGTTCCATAGCGATAGCTCCCAAGCAACGCGACCGACAAAAACCGATTGGGCAAGAGGTCAACTTAAAGAAACGATGAAGATGGAGTTGCTCGATACACTTTTACAATCGGCATTAACCAGATCCAAAAATTGTCAATGCCAACCCAAAATCCAATCGAGCAAAAGCCCTACTCAAGATTTATCTTGTCGATAAGTTGAACCGGGGAAGCTTGCGATAAATGTTTACAAGAAGGCCCCAGTTTTTTTGAGTTTACGTGATTCTACTTTCCAGCTTTCTACATGGAGAAACTTTTCGTACTTACCCGTAGTTAAAGATTGTGACGTTTTGATTCCCCCAGCCTGGTCAAAATCCAGAATACGAGTAGGAACTGATTTTTCGCTTGCATTGCTTTTGCGGCAGGGCGTATCTGCCGGCAGAGTTTTTGTCTGCCTTGAAGTTGGGGATCCCACCTATGGTGAAACAAATCCGGCTAGATCCTCTATCCCGCGTCTCGGAGGTGGATACCTACAGCAATCTGCTGTCGGCCATTTTGTCGGAGGAGCTCCATGTCTCCAAGGAATGTAACGGCCGCGGCCTCTGCGCCACCTGTCATGTCTACGTCAAGGAGGGCATGGAGAGCCTCACCCCCATCACCCCCCGCGAGGCCAAAACCCTGGAGACGATCACCAGCGCCCGCAGCAATTCCCGCTTGGCCTGTCAGGCACGGGTGGTGGCCGATGGGGTGGTGGTGGAGCTGCCGCCGGGGATGTACGTGAACTCGCTGAAGGATATCGAGGTGCTCATCGGTCGGCGGGCCGAACAAGACTTGCTGCACCCCCGAACAGGGCGCGTTTTGGTGGAGGAGGGCAAGATCATCACCCGTTCCACGATCAAGCAACTGGAAAACGAAGACTTCCGCATCATCGGCAGCACCCTTGCCCAGACCCGCGAGGCCTAAGGGATCCCAACACTCTGCTTGGGTTCCTGCTGCAGTGGATCACGGCTCAGTTTTGTTGAGGAGAAAGCCATGGCCAGCGTTACCACTCGACCGGATCCCCGTCCCGCAGTCACCATGCCGGTGGGCCGCGACAAGCACGCCCACTACAGCTACCGCGATTTCTTCCGCTTTAACCGAGAGCAAGGCACGATCATCGACTGGAACAACACCCAAAACCTGCTGCTCAGCGAAGACTTCATTGTCGGCCTGCAGGCGGGCCTAGAGCGGGAAGTGGGCGATGCCTCTGCGGCGGTGATGTACACCATCGGCAGAGACTGGGGCAGCCGCGATGCCCAGCATTTTTCCCAGTGGTATGAGCGGGAGTACGGAGTTGGGGTCAAGCAGTCCAACCTTCTGTTTTTGCTGGAGACCTGGTGGTGGCCTTTTACGGCGCAAGGCTGGGGCAAGTGGGAGGTGGAAACCGAGTCCAAGCAAAAAGGGTTCCTATTCATCAACCTGTTTGACTCGCTGGTGGCCCGCACCTTGGGCGATGTGGGCAAGCCGGTTTGTCACCTCTATGCCGGGCTATTTGCCGGATTTTTCTCTGCTATGACTTCCCGCGAGCTGGCCTGCATCGAAATCCAGTGCTACGCCATGGGGGAGACCTATTGCAAGTTTTTGCTGGGCGGGCAAGAGCGCATCGATGCCGCCAATTTCTGGGTGAGCGAAGGGGCCAGCGCCCGCGAGATCGAGCAGCGTTTGCACCAACTGTGAGGTCTGCCTGTGGCTTTTGCAATCCTTCCCTTGCCACTTTGGAGAAACGCCCATGGTCACCCTCAACCTAGACACCGATCTGGACTTAACCCAGCCGCTGGCGGTGTTTTTACAGGGGTTGAACTGGGATAACCGGCCCTTGGCCAAAGCTCCCTTCGCTCCAGAATCGCTGTCGGACTCCCCCCTGTTCTTGGCCCAGTCGGTAGGGCAGTTTTTTGCCGGCTGCAATTGGTCGGGCGTCCGCCCGCGCCCTGAGCCACCGCCGGAGCTGCCGCCAGAGGATCCCTTTACGCTTGAGGATTTTGCCGCTTTGTTTGGTGGAGCCTTGCTCTAGCCCTGCTTTGCCCCAACTTGGGTTTTGCTTCCTCGAGCTGCTCGATCTTTTGACTCGTTTTGAGACTGGTTTTGAATCGGGTTTTTTAAGGAGACCTCACCCATGAATGACCTTCACTCCTGGCCGGAGCGCATTGCCGATCGAGAAGGGGATTACCTGACGCCCGACGATCTGCAGGATCTCATCCGCTACGCTCTCTCCTTTCCAGAGCGGCTGGATCTCTACCAAGTCTTGCAACAACAAGAGCTGGCGTGGATCGAGAAGGTTCTGCAACAGCACGGGTACAGCGGTGAGGCAGAATCCTCTCTCACCCCCACTCAGCGCCTCTTGGCCCGGCAACTGGCCTTCTGCTTGCGCTCCCTGGGCCTGAGCTTGTTGTTGGGGGATCCCCTGCCCCTGCGGCAATGGAGGTGTGGGGCGATGGAACGGTATCTGGGTTTGCCGGAAGCGCTCCGGCAGTTGCAGGCGGTGGTGCAGGGATCCCTGCCGGCGGAGCAGCAGGGTTTGCTTGCCCCCTACTGGCAAGCGCTACAGGCTGTCTGCACCCCTTCCCCAGAGCGGCTTGAGCCGGAATTTGCTCCTCAAACCGAGACTGCAGCTCCGTCGGAAGAAGCGCTCACCCTGATGCAAATGTTCGTCTAAACCAAGGGGGCTTCCTATGAATTCAATGGTGACCGCGCTGATGCAACAAAGTGAGGGCCGCTATCTGCGCCCAGACGAGCTGAAAACCCTACACGCCTATGTGGAAGGGATCCCCAAACGAGTCCGCCTCTATCAAGTCCTGCAGGCCAAAGAGCAAGAGCTGGTGGAGCGGGTGATGGAGAAGTTCCAGCCGATGATGCCGAATTTGCCCCGCCAACATGGGCACCTGGCCTGGGAGCGTTGCCGCCGGGATCTAAGCATGGTGTGGCGCTACTGCTGCCTGGCCATGGTGCTCAACGATGAGGATTACCTGCGGGATAAGTTGCTCTACTGGCTGGAGACGATCCTGAAGTCCTTCAAGATGCGTGACCAGTGCCAGCCTGCCTATAAGTTGATGCTCGACTCCCTCAGCGCTGTCTTCGGCCCCGAAGAGAGCGAGGCCATCCGCCCCTACGTGCTCTTGGCCAAGTCGATGCTGGTCAACTGAAGTCAATGGACTCTCGATCCATCCACCAATTACTGTATACAGCCCACTCCCTGCTCATCCATTCCTTGCTCCCTATGGCCAGATAAAGGCACTCCCTACTATCCCAGTGCTCCGTGCTGCTCGCCCAAGGGCTCCGCGCCGCTCACGCGACCACCCCCAGCCCCTCTCCCTGAGGGAGCTTGCCCTCACCCCCAGCCCCTCTCCCTGAGGGAGAGGGGAGCTGGGATCCAGGCAACCAACTTATTTGAAATGACCATAAAAGCCTAAGTTTCAGCCGCCCTCAAGTCCGTCCATCTCCCTGAGAGGAAAGCCATGACTACCCTGCAAGAGATCCTGCAAGACCAGATCCTGCCCGGGCACTGCTTTAGCCCTGCCTACTACATCCGTCCCGACATCCACAGCGGCCTGCTCTACAGCCGGGGAGGATACCGCCTGGCAGCCTTTCCCATGCCTCTCCTGGAAGCCATCTACGCCGGCTTGCGCTACGAGACCGGGCAAGCCACCCGCGTCATCCTCTACAACTGTGGTCGCGAGTGGGGAGAAGCGTTTTTCCGCCGCATCGAAGACGAACTCTCCCGCTACTACCAACAGCCGTTGCAGGAATTGCCGCTGGGGATCTTCCTCGATGCCCTCAGCGAGCTCTGGGCCACCCACGGCTGGGGACGCCTAGAGCTGGATTTTTCCGCTGCTGACCGCGGCTTGGTGGAGGCTAGGATCCGCAACTCCGGCTTTGCCCTGGCTGCTCGTGCCAGCCTCAGCCCGGAGGAGCTGTCTGCGCAGCGGGAGCCTGCCGGCTATCTAGAGGCAGGAATGCTGGCCGGCCTCTTCTCGTTGCTCTCGGGCCGGGATCTGGTCTGTGTGCAAACCACCTGTGAATCCCTGGGAGCCGACTGCAACCGCTTTCTCATCGGCACCGCTCAGCGGCTACACAATGGTGAAGAATGGGTGCGCAAGGGCCTCTCCCACGAAGAGATTTGGGATCGGCTCGCCGCCGGTTCCTAGAGAGGGATCCCTGTTTCCAGGCTGGCAGAGAAGGAGAGAATTGAATTTTTCCAGGTCTTAAGACTTGTAAAGACAAAGACAATTCTCCCTGCTCAATTCCTCACCCTTTTGCAAAGTTTTTTTGGCTCCTCGGCCAGTAGGTTCTCAACTGAGCAGCCGTCGGGATCCGAGTTGCTAAGAAAGTTAGCTGTCCTTAGGGATCCCTGCGTAATATATTTTTTCACACGCTCCCCTACAAATTCGCCATCCTAAAAGTAGGAGCTATCCCAAGTCTTGAGCAGTTCGAAGGGGGAGAGGCAATGAATGCTCAGCAACGTAGCCAAATCATCGCTTCGGAGTGGATGATCGACAGCCAAAATCCGGTTCATTCCATTTCCCGGCTGAAGCGGCGGGCAACTTACTCCGACGTTACCCTTTGGTGGCTGGTGGTGCAGCTCAACCTGAGCGAACGCAACTCCATTCATTCTGATCCTCGCTAGGGGCCAGAAGCGAATTCCAGCCTAAAAAATCCCCCCTCCCACGTTTAACCTCGAAATAAAAGAAGAGCTGAAACTTGAGGTAGAGGACTTCTCAAGCAACAGCTCTTCCGTTGAAGGCAAAAGCGGGGATCCCGACACCCTCTAATCGGTCGGGGGCAAGGCCGCCACCTGAGCCGGCTGCACCGGCAAGAGGGGCCGTTGCACAATTTCCGTCGGCAGGACACTGCGCAACTGGGCCGCCACCGCTACCGTCGTGACATCGTAGGTCTGGGTAGCCAAACGGGGGTAGAGGCCGATGCCGAGGATGGGCAAGAGCAGGCAGAGGGCGACAGCCATTTCCCGTGGGCGCATGTCCCCCAGATACTCCTCTAGCACCAGCCCGGGATCCTGAGCTCCATAGAACACCTGCCGCAGCAGGGAGAGCAAGTAGATGGGGGTAAGAATGAGGCCCACCGCCGCCAGCAGGGCCACCCCTGCCTTAAAGGCCGGCGCATAGGCGTCGCTGGTGGTCCAGCCCAGCAACACCGTCAGCTCACCCACGAACCCGCTCATCCCCGGCAGCGCCAACGAGGCCAAAGCTCCTGCTGTAAACAGGGCAAAGGTCTTAGGCATTTGCTTGGCCAGCCCGCCCAACTTGTCGAGAGCAAGGGTGTGGGTGCGCTCGTAGGTGATCCCTGTCAAGAAGAAGAGCACCGCCGCAATGAGACCGTGGGAGATCATCTGCAGCAGGGCGCCGTTGAGGCCTAGCTCCGTAAAAGTGGCAATGCCGATCAACACAAAGCCCATGTGGGCAATGGAAGAATAGGCCAGGCGCCGCTTGAGGTGGTTTTGCCCCAAAGCCCCCAGCGCCCCGTAGATGATGTTTACTGTGCCCAACACCGCCAGCACCGGGGCAAAGGACACATGGGCTTCCGACAGCATGCCCACGTTCAGGCGGATGAGGCCGTAGCCCCCCATCTTGAGCAGCACCCCGGCCAAGATCATCGAAATGGGCGCCGAGGCTTCGCTATGGGCATCCGGCAGCCAGGTGTGAAACGGAAAAATGGGCAGCTTCACCCCAAAGGCAATCAGGAAAGCTGCATACGCCAAGACCTGCAGGGCCAGCGGGTAGGATTTTGCACCCAGCTCTGCCATCTCCAGGCTAAAGCCCTCGCCGTAGAAGGCCATCGCTAGGGACCCCACCAGAATAAAAATAGAGGCGGCAGCGGTGTAGAGGAGGAACTTGGTGGCAGCATACTGGCGTTGCGGCCCACCCCAAATGGAGATGAGAAGATAAACGGGTACCAGCTCGATCTCCCACATCAAGAAGAAAAGCAGCAGATCCTGCGCCAGGAACACACCCACCTGGGCGCCATACATCATTAGCAGCAGGAAGAAAAACAGGCGCGGCTTGTCAGCCACCTCCCAAGCCGCCACCATCGCCAAAGTCGTAATCAAGCCCGAGAGCAACACCAGCGGGAAGGACAGGCCATCCACCGCCAGCGACCAGTGCAGACCAATTTGGGGTACCCAGGCGTAGCGTTCTGCCAGTTGCAGTGAGAAATCCTGCAGGTTGTAGTGCCGCCCGAAAACATAGACCATCAGGCCCAAATCCAAAGCCCCCACCGCCAGGGCATACCAACGCGCCCAGCGGCTCTGGGGGAGCAGAGGGATCCCAAAGGCTGCCAGCAGCGGCAGAAGCACCAGGGCCGACAGCCAGGGAAACTCAAGGGAATTACTCATGGCCGGGAATAAGTACTTATGCTCAACATACTAATGATATGAAGCTATGTAAACAAATGGAAAGCGATTTTTACAAAAAAATCTGCGCAATAGCGCAGATCTGGAGAAGGTTTCTCTGATGCTAAGCATCGAGGATCGCCAAGAGAGCGGCAACGGCGGCCTGGGTGGAAAGTCCGTCAGAGTTGGCGAGAGAACCTGGCTGGCCAAGCCAGGTCTCGGCTCCCGCACTCCCTCGACACCTGGGAACTAGGCAGGATCTACTCGTCTTCGGCGAAAACGAAGCGGTGCAACTCGTCCAGGGTAGGCTCAGGACTTTCCAGCGCGAAAAGGACGGCATCCTCAATCACGGCGCTCACCTTTTCCTGAATGGCCTGGAAGTCCGCCTCAGTCATCAAGTTGTGTTCGAGGGTGTAGCGCTCCAGTTGCTTAATGGGATCCCGCTGCCGCCAGAACTCTTTTTCTTCCGGGCTGCGCAGCTCGTCAGGATCGGCGAGGGAATGGCCCCGGAAACGATAGGTGATGCACTCCAGCAGGGTGGGGCCTTCGCCGGCGCGGGCCCGGGCAATAGCTTGTTGGGCAGCCTCTCGCACCGCCAGCACGTCCATGCCGTCCACTTGGTAGCCGGGCATGCCAAAAGCAGGGCCCTTGAGGTAGATGTCGGTTACTGAAGTGGCCCGTTTGTGGGCCATGCCGATAGCCCAGAAGTTGTTTTCCACCACATAGAGGATGGGCAACTTCCAGAGGGCGGCCATGTTGAGACACTCGTAGAACTGGCCGTTGTTGCAGGCTCCATCCCCAAAGAAGCAGGCTGTCACCTGGTCGGTGCCGCGGTACTTGGCCGAAAAGGCCGCCCCTGTGGCCACCGGGATCCCTTCCGCCACAAAGGCGTAGCCCCCCAAAAAGTTGTGCTCCGCCGAGAACAGGTGCATCGAGCCGCCGCGGCCCTTGCTGCAGCCGGTGGCTTTGCCAAAGAGCTCCGCCATCACCGCCCGCGGGGGGATCCCGGCGCTGAGGGCATGCACGTGATCCCGGTAGGTGCTGCACACGTAGTCGGTGGGCTTGAGCGCCTTGATCACCCCCGTGGACACCGCCTCCTGCCCGTTGTACAGGTGCACAAAGCCAAACATCTTGCCCTTGTAGTACATTTCGGCGCACTTGTCCTCAAACAGGCGGCCCAACACCATGTCTTCGTAGAGCATGCGGGCCTCTTCGGCAGAGATGCGAGCACTAGCCACGGGAGGGGTAAGTTCCTGAACCATGCTGGAAGGTGATTAAGGGTAACCCATTTTTGCAGTCTTTTAATTATCCCACGCTTGGGGGCACTTGCAATCCTGCTGAAGGGGAGATCGAGGTGGATCCCAGTTCTGGAGGAAGGGGGGTAGACTGAAAGATTAAGGCAGGAGGCATTGCCATTGCAGCAGCCGCATCGAAGTCAGAACTCCGTCCCGCTGAGGCGAATACTGCAAGAGCAGGTATCCTGGCAAAGGCTTTTTCTAGGGGGGATCTTCTCCTGGAAGCTGAAGGGCCGGCCAAGATAACGGGGTGCGCCTATGGGAGTCCGTTGGGTTAGCGGTTTTGCGGCGGTGCTATTTGCCCTGACGGTCACCCTGCTAGGGGGCTGGTACTTCACGGCAGCCATTGGGCTGATTATTTTTCTGGCGCAACTGGAGTTCTTTCGCTTGGTGCAGGCCAAGGGCAATGCACCGGCCATGCGCACCACCATGTTTTCCAGCCAGGTGCTGGTGATTTTGCAGCAGGTTAAGCCGGAGTGGACCAGCCCTGCTTTTATCGTGGCCGGTTCTGTGATCTGCTTTTATCTGCTTTTTAAGCCCAAGCTGGCCACCATCGCCGACATTGCCACCTCGATTTTGGGATTGTTTTACTGCGCGCTGTTGCCCAGCTTCTGGATTCGGGTCAGGGCTTTGTCTTTTTCCCAAGGACTGGGGGAAGGGCTGTGGATTACGCTGTTGGCTATTGGCTGTGTCATTGCTGCCGATGTAGCGGCCTACCTCTGTGGGCGGGCCTTTGGGCGCACCAAGCTCTCCCTCCTCAGCCCCAAAAAAACGGTGGAAGGGGCCGTGGCCGGGATCGCAGCCAGCATGGCCCTGGCCATGGCCGGAGCCTACTATCTGAACTGGCCCTGGCGCTGGTGGAGCGGCAGCGTGCTGGGGTTTCTGATTGGGCTAACGGGCCTGTTGGGCGACCTAACGGAATCGCTGATGAAGCGGGATGCCGGCGTCAAAGATTCCGGGGATCTCATCCCCGGCCACGGCGGCATTTTGGATCGGGGCGATAGCTATGTCTTTACCGCGCCGTTGGTGTTTTACTTCATGGAATGCCTGGAATGGCTCAACGCCTATTTTAGCCGATAATTGCGATAATTCCCACCCCAGCCGAGAAGATTCTAGACACAAGTTTGCCTTTAGAAGGTTGGACAATCTGTGCGCAATCCTCGTAGGAATGGTACGACCAAAGCTACCCTTGAAACGGAGAAATCTCTGGTCTTTTGGCTCTTCAGCTATCTCGTTCCCCAACTTTCTCTTGCTGCACTTCTAAGATGACCTGCCTGACATTTTCCAGACAGCAAAACCCCTGGGGGTTGTTGACCTGGCAGCCACAGCGCCTGGCTTTGATGTGGGCGGCAATCTCGGCAAGAATGGCCTGGGGCGTTGTGGATCCCTGCAGCTCTTGCCGAATGCGCCGGCGGGTCCATGCAAAACAGTAGCAGACGGGCACGTCCTCGCCACTTTCTTTTTGAAAGACTGGCACCTTGAGGTCGTCAACCCCAAAGCTTTGACCTTGCTCAGAAAAATAAACAACAGGACAAATGGGATCCCGGCAAAACGCATAGTTGCTGTCCGCATCCAGTTGTGCCAAAGCTCGAGGGAACAGCAGGCTCTTCAGGGTAATCAGTTGAACCGGGATCCCTTGCTCCCCGCTCCTTGGACACAAGGGCTGCCAAGCATTAGCAGAAAATGGTGCAAGGGGTTCTCTTGTCATGGGTTATCGAGCTGTTGTTGGAAGATAGTGCAAGAGGAACTTTTCTCTTGTTCGGAAAATTTCTGTTGACACTGTTCAATGAGTGTCGATAGCTCCCCTTTGAGTTCCTGCAGATGGGCAATTGACTTATCGATTTGTCTAAGTTTTTCCGTTAGCTTTACGTACACCTGCCAGCAGGGCAGAGCTTGCCCGTTCTCCTGAAGCAAGAGCAGTTCTTTGATCTCGGCCAGGGTAAGTCCCAAAGCCTTGGCGCGGGCAATAAAAGCCAGCCGCTCCAGCTCAGGCTCCCCGTAGAGGCGATAGCCCCCCTCCGTCCTGCGCGGTTTGGGGATGAGCCCCAGGCGCTCGTAGAAGTAGAGGGTTTGGGGACTGATGCCCAACTTCTCGGCTACCTGACCCACCCGCAGCAGTTCAGACATGCCCGGTTCTATACCCTCTCTCCAGCAGCTCTCCTAGCCTAAACCCTATAGCTAACTACAAGGTCAAGAGGAATCCCCCGCAAGGCCCACCCCGGCAAAGAGAGCCGCAAGAGCCCGTCAGGCTGAAGTAAGCCTGCTAACCTATTAGGGTAGTTCTTCGAGAAGCCCTGGCCTAGATTCGGCATGACTGCTGCACCTGCCCTTGCCCACCTGCCCAGCCAGTACAACCCCTTTGCAACCGAGCCGAAGTGGCAGCGTTTTTGGGAGGAAAAGGGGTTTTATGTGGCAGATCCCAAGGCGCCGGGAGAAGCCTTCAGCATGGTGCTGCCCCCGCCCAACGTCACGGGCAGCCTCCACATGGGCCATGCCTTTGCCTTTACCCTGCCGGATGTGGTGGTGCGCTACAAGCGCATGCGCGGCTACAACGTCCTCTGGCTGCCCGGTACGGATCATGCCAGCATTGCCGTGCACACCATCCTGGAAAACCAACTGCGCCAGGAGGGCAAGAGCCGCTTTGACCTGGGCCGCGAGGCTTTTCTGGAGCGGGCCTGGGCCTGGAAGGAGCAATCCCAGGGCACCATCAAAAGCCAACTGCGGCGCCTGGGCTTGTCACTGGACTGGACGCGGGATCGCTTTACCCTCGATGAGGGGCTGAGCCGGGCAGTTACGGAAGCCTTTGTCCGCCTCTACGAAGCAGGGCTAATTTACCGGGGCGAGTATTTGGTCAACTGGTGTCCGGCCACCCAGTCGGCCGTCTCCGACATTGAGGTGGACAACAAAGAGGTCAAGGGCCACCTCTGGCATTTCCGCTATCCCCTGGCTGCGGATCCCAACCAGTACCTGGTGGTGGCCACCACCCGCCCCGAGACAATGCTGGGGGATACAGCCGTGGCGGTCCACCCCCAAGACGAGCGCTACCGCCATCTCATTGGCCAGTTCGTGCGGCTGCCCATCAAGGAGCGCTTGATCCCCATCATTGCCGACGAGTACGTGGATCCCTCCTTTGGCTCCGGCTGTGTCAAAGTTACCCCAGCCCACGATCCCAACGACTTTGAGATGGGCCGGCGCCATCAGTTGCCCTTGATCAACATTCTCAACAAGGACGGCACCCTCAACGAGAACGGGGATCCCTTCACCGGTCTGGATCGCTTTGTGGCCCGCGAGAGGGTGGTGCAGTGGTTTGCCGAGCACGGTCTGCTGGAGAAGGTGGAGGAGTACACCCACAGCGTGCCCTACAGCGACCGCGGGGGTGTGCCCATTGAGCCGCTGCTCTCCATTCAGTGGTTTTGCGATGTTTCCGGCATGGCGGCCCGCTGCCTGCAGGAGGAGCGGGAGCACCACAACCCCCGCTTTATTCCGGAGCGCTGGACCAAGGTTTACACGGGCTGGCTGGAGAAGCTGCGCCCCTGGTGCATCTCGCGGCAACTGTGGTGGGGGCACCAGATCCCGGCCTGGTACCCCGTCATCGACGGCCAGATCCCTGAGGATCCCCAGGCTTTTGTGGTGGCCCGCAATGCTGAAGAGGCCTGGGCGAAGGCACGGGAGAAGTTTGGCCCGGCCCTCGAGCGGCTGGAGCGGGATCCCGATGTGTTGGACACCTGGTTTAGCTCGGCTTTGTGGCCTTTTTCCACGCTGGGCTGGCCGGAAGAGACGGAGGACTTCAAGCGCTACTACCCCACCTCCCTCATGTCCACGGGCTTCGACATCATCTTCTTCTGGGTGGCCCGCATGGCCATGATGGGAGTGCAGTTTACCGGCCAGATCCCCTTCAAAGATGTCTACATCAACGGCCTGGTGCGGGACGAGCACGGGGCAAAAATGTCCAAGTCCAAGGGCAACGGCATCGATCCCATCGAGCTCTTGGACAAATACGGCACCGACGCCCTGCGCTACGCTTTGGTTAAAGAAGTGGTGGGGGCAGGGCAGGATATCCGCCTGGCCTACGACCGCAAGACGGGCGAGAGTGCCAGCGTGGAGGCGGCCCGCAACTTTGCCAACAAGATTTGGAACGCCTCCCGCTTTGTGCTCCTGAACCTGGAGGGGCAAACCCCCGCCCAACTGGGATCCCCGGCTCCGGAGGCGCTGGAGCTGGCCGATCGCTGGATCCTGTCGCGGCTGCACTCCACGGCCACCCAGGTTATCGAAGAGCTGGAAGCCTACGGCCTGGGCGAGGGGGCGCGGCTCTTGTATTCCCTGATTTGGGATGACTTCTGCGACTGGTACATCGAGCTGGTCAAGCCGCGGCTGCGGGGAGAAGACCCAACCTCCAAGCGCACGGCACAGCAGGTGTTGGCCACTGTGCTGGAGACCATCCTCCGGCTGCTGCACCCCTGGATGCCCCACGTCACCGAAGAAGTCTGGCAGCTCCTCACCCAGGCCAACCAAGCCACCTCCATCTCCGTCCAGCCCTATCCCGCCCCTGACCCTAGCTGGATTAACCCGCAACTGGAGCGGGAGTTCGGCCTGGTGATCCAGACCATCAGCAGCCTGCGCAACCTGCGGGCAGAGGCTGGCCTTAAGCCCCATCAAACCATCACGGCTCTGCTGGTTACCGAGGATCCCGACGAGCAGCGGATCCTCACCGCCGCTCAAGCCTACATCCGTGATCTGGCCAAGGCCGAGTCCCTAGAAATTACGGGATCCCTGGCCAGGGAACCCAAGCAGGTGGCGGCTGCCGTAGTGGGCACGGTGCAGGTGCTGGTGCCCTTGACGGGGCTGGTGGATGTGGAGGCGCTGCAGGCTAAAGTGCAAAAAGATCTGGCCAAGCTGGAAAAAGAGGCGCAAGGGATCCGCGCCCGCCTGGAGAACCCCAATTTCCTCAGTCGGGCCAACCCGGAAGTGGTGCAGGCCAGCCGCGAGCAACTGGCAGAGCTGGAGGCCCAGATGCAGCTTTTGCAAGCCCGCCTGGAAAAGCTGGGCTAGGGCAACGGGGAGCGCTCTCCTTTGGGGCTCTTGACCTAGGCAGCCGAATAGCACCGGCTATTTTTGTGCAAGGGGAGTGGCCATCCCCCATCTCTGTGTTATGATGAAAGCTAATTCGAGATAGATGTCGGTTGTAGCGTTCGGTTCTTCTGATCTTGACGGGTTTTCACGTTTTGTATTGGCAGACGGCTCTCCGAATATCTCGCCCTTTGTTCCTCTCTCTTTCGGAGATCGTCGATGTCAATTTATGTAGGTAACCTTTCCTTTAAGGTGACGGAAGCGGATTTGACCGCTGTTTTTGCTGAGTACGGTTCCGTGAAGCGGGTGCAGATCCCTACCGACCGTGAGACAGGCCGCATCCGCGGTTTTGGGTTCGTGGAAATGAGCTCTGAAGCCGAAGAGCAGGCTGCCATTGCCGCTCTGGACGGCGCAGAATGGATGGGCCGTGACCTCAAGGTCAACAAGGCTCGTCCGCGAGAAGAACGCCCCACCTCAGGCTTCCGCTCTGGTAACGCCAACGGCGGCGAGCGGCGGCGCAACTTCCAATCTCGCTATTAAAACGCCTGCTGAGGCTTCTCGGTTTGAGTTTGCCCCTCACCCCCGGCCCCTCTCCCAGAGGGAGAGGGGGGCTAGGGATTGAGGCGGCGAGCTTTCCCTTGCAATTCGGTAGCGACTTTTAGGCCGGCGGTTTGTCCGGCCAGGGATCCGTCAGGTCGGCAGCTAGGGGATCCCAGTCCCAACCCCAGTCGCGGGCGATGGCCTGCGTAAGGCCCAACTGGCCAGAGCCCGGGTAGCGGGCCAGGGCCAGCAGGAGATCCACCAGTTGCTCGCCAGTGGGGGTGCAGCCAAAGATGTGCAGTCCATCTCGGATCTGGGATTCCTTGAGCTCGCAGAGGTAGCCATCGAGGCGGCCCCAGTCTTCTTCCTTATCCAGGTTGAACTGCAGGTCGAGGTGCTCTCGGCAGGCAAGCTCCTGGATCTGGGCGCGGATCAGCGGGCAGCGCCCAGGATCCATCTGCTGGGCCTCGTAGTACTCGTCCATCAGCCGCTCCAGTTCCGCCAAGGGCCCGTAGAGCTCGGCACGGGTTAAGGGCGGGGTGAGGTGGTCGAGGATGACAGCCTGAGCCCGCCGCTTGGCCTGGGATCCCTCGCCAGGATCGTTGACGATGAAGGGGTAGAAGTGGGGCAGAGGCCCCAAGGCTATTTCTGGGTAGCAGGTGGCCGAAAGGGCGGATCCCTTGCCAGGCAGCCACTCCAGGTTGCCGTGCTTGCCCACATGCACCACTGCCTGCACGCCAAACACTTGCCGCAGCCACAGGTAAAAGGCGAGGTACTCATGGGGCGGTACCAGATCCGGGGCATGGTAGTTCAAAGCAGGATCCCGGTCGTAGCCTCGCGGCGGCTGGAGGCCGACAAAAACCTGCTCCAGCTGCAGGCCGACAATGGGGATGTCGTGGGCGGGCGGATCCCCCCACTGCCGCACCAGATCCTCTTGGACAGCGGCAGGCAACTGGGCAAACCACTCCCGGTAGAGGGCAGCCGGCAGCACCTGCCGCGCCGGGCGTAGGGATCCCAGCGGATCATAGGTTTGGCCCTGGGTTAGCCAGCGGATGAGCTCATCTCCGCTCTGGGGCAGTGGACAGGCGCGGTAGCCAGCTTCCGCCAGGGCCTTGAGGATCTCGACGCAGCTTGCCGGTGTATCCAACCCTACCCCATTGGCCAGCCGTCCATCCCGGCTGGGGTAGTTGGCCAAAATCAAGGCTAGACGGCGCTGGTTGGCAGGAGTGCGCCGCAGCTTTACCCAGTTGGCCGCCAGCTCGGCTACAAACGCCACCCGATCCGGCACAGCCTCATAGGCCATGATCTCCGTCTGCAGGCGGGGATCCCACTGTTGAACCGTCTTGAACGAGATGGCGCGGCTGAGGATGCGGCCGTCCACCTCCGGCAACACCACGTTCATGGCCAGATCCCGCGCCCCCAAGCCCCGGGTGGAGTTCTCCCAGCGCTCCCGCGACCCACTGCTCAAGACCACCTGCACAACCGGCACATCCAGCTCCTGCCAGAGACGGACATCGGGCTGCTCGCTCTCCAGGCGGGCCAGGGAAAAGCTGGTGGTGTTCAACAAAAGTTCAATTTGGCCGCCGAAGTGCTCCCGGATGGCCTGCGGCAAGTCCGGCTCCTGCAGGCCATAGGTGTACAGACACAGCGGCTGCAACCCCCGCTCCTGCAGGGCGTTGGCCAGGGCATCTATTGGCTGCGTATTCCCCGCCAAAACATGGGCCCGGTAGAGCAGGATCCCTACCTTGGGGGCGTGGGGATCCCTGAGGGGGAATAGGGGGGGATGGTAGATCCCCAGCCGGGGCAGCACCTGCGGCTCTGGCACGGCGTACTCCTGTCCCAGAAACTCCCTGGCCAAGAATTTCAAGCAAGCCGCCACATTGGCTGCCCCTCCTTCCAGCCAGTACTGCCACACCCGGTCTGCTACTGTCAGGGGCACGGTGGAGTGGCTAACCAAATCCCAATCGGGGCGGTCATCCCCAGGGATCACAATCAGGGTGGCTCCCGCTGCTGCCGCTACCTCTTTGGCCACCTCCAGACCATAGCTCCAGTAGGCCCTTCCCCCCAACAGGCGCAGGAGCACCACCTGAGCTTGCCGCAACACCTTCTCGGCGTAGTCGTCGATGCTGAGAGGCTGTTGCAACTGCAAGAGGTTAGCCGCCCGCACCGCCGGGAAATCAGCCGGCAGCAGGCGCATGGCTGCGCTCAAGGCCGTCAGATCCGTGTCGGCTGCCGACAGGACAACGATGGGGGCCGGATCCTGCTCCAGGAAAATGACCCCACCTTGGGAAGGATCCCATCCCCCCGGCAAAGCAGCTATCCGATGCATAGAGCCAGCGCCAGGCGCCCCGCCATCTCCTTGAGACTACCCAGAAGGATAGCTTGGTAGCCCCGCACTTGCGTGGGGAGCGGAAAAGCTCGTAATTGCCAAGGGTATACTTGCCGAAAAGGCGTACCGTTCCCAGGCCAGCACCTAATCACGGTGAAAAACCCGACTGGTGCAGGCGTCCGAGACGCGAGAGGACGCCGTCCTGCTGACGCGAGCAGGGCTTTTCCTGAGGGGACTGTCTAGAGGCGTCTTGACAGCGCCTGTTTGAACTACGTGAGAACCCTACGCCTTGAGGCGGTGGGGGTGTCAATCTAACGGCCGTACTTGAGCACAAAGACATCTTTCAGACCAGCATGGGGCTCTCCGGCGAGGGATCCCCAGGTTACACCTACCACCCCGAGGGTGCCTTCTTGGTCTAGCGCCATGGCCTGAATCCAGTCGAAGTCGGCGCTGCCGAACTGGTGGCGCCAGAGCTCGCCGCCGTTGGTATCGTAGAGGCGGACAAAGGCATCGCTGCGACTTGCAGGGATCCCCTGGGTGGATCCTGCCACCCAGACCCTTCCGAGCCTATCCACGGCAATGGCCAGAGGGCGCTCCCCTTTCGCGCCGTTCCATTGGCGGCTCCAGAGCTCGTTGCCGTAGGGATCATACTGCCGCACAAAGACACTGTACCCCTGGAGCAAGGCCTGGCCAGCAGGAGCCTCCTGGGTATAGCCCGCCACCCAAACATTTCCCTCCTCTCCCACAGCGATGGCAAGAGTGCCGTCGCCCCCTTTGTTGGAAAACTGGCGCAGCCAAACCTGGTTGCCGCTGGGATCATACTGGCCGACAAAGCTGCCAGCCCTTGTGCGGTCGCGGACGAATCCGGCTATCCAGAGATTTCCTGCCCCATCGGCGGCCAGGGCAGTGACCTGGGCCCCTAGCTCGCGGACCCAGAGGGGTTTGCCGTCAGCGTTGTATTGGCGCACAAAGCTCTTGCCTCCGCTATTCCCGGTTACCCAGACATTGCCCTTGCCATCCACGGCAATGGCAGTGACCTGGTCAGGCTCAGCACCGCCCAACTGCTGCGTCCAGAGCTCCCGACCCTGGGGATCGTGCTTACGCAGGAAGATGTCTTTTGCGCCGGCATTGCTGTAGCCGGGGAAAGCGCCGTAGGTCACTCCTGCCACCCAGGTGTTCCCTCTCCTGTCCACTGCCACCGCCACAACTTCGTCTAAAGCAGGGGTGCCCAACTGCCGTGTCCAGAGCTCTCGGCCCCAGGCATTGTACTTGCGCAAGAAACCATCGCCACCCCCTGCCGAGCTTTGGCCCAAAAAGCTTCCCTCCGTTACCCCCGCCACCCAAATATTTCCCTTTCCATCAATTGCGATGGCGCGAGCCTCGTCAGAGGAAGGGGTACCAAACTGGCGCAGCCAAGGGCTGGGACTACAGCCAAAACCTAAACCGAAAAAAGCTAAGACACCCAGAACTGCTCTAGCCAGTGCCTGTCTCCTGCTCATAGGCCCTCTTTTGGGGGGCACTGGGCAAAGCATAGCAAGGGCTCTCCCCGGCTATCGCGAGGGATAAGCCCCCGCCTCTTCTCCAGCAGCAGCACAGGATCCCTAGGCAACCTGAGGCATTGCTTCAGGGCTGGCCAGGCGCGGCGAAAACTGCAGCGCTGCCTGCACAAAGGCCTGAAACAGGCGAAAATGCTCAGCCTCTTCAAAGGTGAACTCGGGGTGCCACTGCACGGCAATAGCCCAGGGATGGGTTTCGTGCTCGATGGCCTCGATGAGCTCGTCGGGAGAACAGGCAGCCAAACGCCAGCCCGCCGGCACCCCCCAAACAGCCTGGTGGTGCCAAGAGACTACGGAGATTGCGTCGACGCCGACAATTTGCTGCAGGCGGGTGGAGCGGATGAGGCTGACGCTGTGGCGAACGGGCTTGCGATCGGCGGGGTTGAAATGATCCAGCTCGTCGTACACGTCGGGCACATGGGGGATCAGCTTGCCGCCGCTGACCACGTTCAGCAACTGCATCCCTCGACAAATGCCCAAGACCGGGATCCCTTGCGCCAGGGCGGCTGCCGCCAAGGCCATCTCAAAGCGATCCCGCTCGGCGCTGACGTGACGCACCTGGGGATGTTGGGGATCCTCTCCGTAGGTGCTGGGGCAAAGGTCGCCGCCTCCTGTCAACACCAGCCCATCTACCGCAGCCAGCAGCGCTTGTGGCTCACTTTCGCCTGGGGGAAAAAGAACGGGGATCCCGCCAGCAGCGCGAAGGGCATCCACATAGCGGCCCGGCGCCACAAAATCTCCCTGGCCGTTGCGGCTGGGGGTAGTAACGCCGATGAGGGGCCGATTTACAAAAGAGGGTGTCCGGTTCATTCCTCTACACTACATTGACAACAAAGCTGAGAAAGTACCGCCCGCCACCATAAACCTTGACAACTCTGGCTGACTGGGGGCAACCGGTATACCCCCTGTCCTAACTTCCACCACGATAACCGTAAAAGTAGCCGGAAGCACACTAGGCAAATCCAGAGCCGCCCACAGTAAAACAGGGTAGGGTTCGAGGGATCCCGACGTGCGTTTTGATACTTATGACCCAGGTGAAGGTTTTTACGATGAGCTGTTTGTGGGGCGCGGTCGGCCTCGCCCTGAGGCGATCCCGCTGATTGAGCGCCTGCATTCGCTGGGAGAAGGAGAGCTGCAGCAGCGGCAAGCGGCGGCCCAGGCAGCCCTCTTTCAGATGGGGGTAACCTTCAACGTCTATGGCGACAGCCAGGGCACGGAGCGGATTTTCCCCTTCGACATCATTCCCCGCATCGTCTCAGCCTCTGAGTGGCAGCGGCTGGAGCAGGGCCTGAAGCAGCGCATCCATGCCCTGAACCTGTTTATCGACGACGTCTATCACGACCAGAAGATCCTCAAGGATGGGGTGATCCCTGCTGAGCTGGTCGAGACGGCCAAAGGATTCCTGCGGCCTTGTATTGGGCTCAACCCGCCGGGGAGAATTTGGTGCCACGTCACCGGCACCGACCTGGTGCGGGATCGGGACGGGACTTGGTACGTGCTGGAAGACAACCTGCGCTGCCCCTCGGGCATTTCCTATGTGCTGGAAAACCGGCGGGTGATGAAAAGCACCTTTCCCTCGCTGTTTAACACGATGGGGATCCGCCCGGTGGACGACTACCCCAGCCACTTGTTGGATACCCTCCTCAATCTGACGCCGCCGCACCTGGCCAACCCGACAGTGGTGGTGCTCACCCCCGGCATCTACAACTCCGCCTACTTCGAGCATTCTTTTCTGGCCCAGCAGATGGGGGTGGAGCTGGTGGAAGGACGGGATTTGGTGGTGGCCGATGGCTATTTGCAGATGCGCACCACCAAGGGCCTGCAACGGGTGGATGTAATCTACCGCCGCATCGACGATGACTTCATCGATCCGCTGGTCTTTCGCCCCGATTCCCTCTTGGGGGTACCCGGCCTGTTTGAGGTCTATCGCTCGGGTCGGCTGGCAATTGCCAATGCCTTGGGGACAGGAGTGGCAGACGATAAGGTCATCTACGCCTATGTGCCCCAGATGATCCGCTACTACCTGGGAGAAGAAGCGATTTTGCCCAATGTGCCCACCTACTTGTGTTGGGATCCCAAGGATCAAGCTTATGTGCTGGAGAACCTGGACAAGTTGGTGGTGAAGGCGGCCAATGAGTCGGGCGGTTACGGCATGCTGATGGGACCGCGGGCCACACCGGAGGAGCGGGCCGCTTTTGCCGAGAAAATCCGCGCCCAGCCCCGCAACTACATCGCCCAGCCCGTCGTGTGTCTTTCCCGCGTGCCCACCCTCGTGGATTGGGGAGAGGGGCTGAGGCTGGAGCCCTGCCATGTGGATCTGCGGCCCTACATTCTCTACGGCAAAGAGATCTACGTTCATCCCGGCGGCCTAACCCGCGTGGCCCTCAAAAAGGGATCCCTAGTGGTCAACTCCTCCCAAGGGGGCGGCAGCAAAGATACCTGGGTGCTCTGCGGGGATCCCCGCTGCTGAGGGGTAGGCTTAGGCCGGAGCAGCAGGGCCCGGCCATCTGGCGAAACGACGGGCGTGTTGCAGCGCCAAATCCACATAGTGCTCGGCGTGGCGGCGCAACTGCTCCACCTCTTGGTCTGTCAGGGTGCGGATGACCTTGGCCGGGATCCCGACTGCCAAAGAGCGGGGCGGCAGCGAGCGGGTGACCACCGCTCCAGCCCCGACCATGCTGCCCGCCCCGATGGTGACTCTATTGAGGATGACGGCCCCAATCCCCACCAGGGATCCCGCCTCGATGTGGGCGCTGTGGATGACGGCCCGATGGCCGACAGTGACCTCCTCGCCGATGCAGGTCGGCTGCTCCGGATCCCCGTGCAGGATCGCCCCGTCTTGAATGTTGCTGCGGCGGCCAATCACAATCGGCGACAGATCCCCTCGCAAAATGGCCCCGTACCAGATGCTCACCCCTTCCGAGAGCTGCACATCACCAATCAGCGTGGCATTGGCGGCCACAAAGGCTGCCTGGTCGATCCCTCGCGGCTGCTGCTCCAACCCCACTCTCCAACCAGCAACAACTTCCATCAATCCTACCGCCAGTAACGGTGCGGCAATTCCCGGCCTCCCCAGTGCTCTGCACCGCCTTTGCCCCGGCAGCTGACCAGATGCAAGCATACAACAGCCGTGAAAGAGATTAACCCCCCTCTCCCAAAGGGAGAGGGGCTGGGGGTGGTCGCGTGAGCGGCGCGGAGCGCTTGGGCTATCCCTTTGGAAGAGGGGCTGGGGGTGAGGGGTTTCGGCTAAGCTTGGCGCTGCAGGAGCAGAGGGGGGTCAGCCGTCTGCAAAGGGCGAATGGCAAAGAAACTTTCGTAGATGCAATCGCCAACGTAATTCATTTGCAATTGCAACTTGTCGAGAAATTCGTGTAAGCCCTGCTCCATAATATCGTCAATGGTGAGATAATCCAGCTCAGAGCGCAGCCGTCCCAAAGTCCGCTCACTGGGATCCCGCCAAGTATCAGCAGGGGTTCCAGTAATCTGGTGTAGGGAGCGATCGGCGTGAATGAGACAAAACTGAATGGAGCGGGGAAATTGCCGATCCAAAATCAGGAAAGAGGCCACCTCTCTAGGGTTAATGCGGTGTTGGCGGCTGTATTTTCGATACATTTCATAAGCGCTGGCCGACTTTAGGAGAGCAATCCACTGCAATTCATCCAGGGGCGTGCCCACATCCTGTACAGAAGGCAGCAAAATAAAATACTTAACATCCAGAATGCGAGCCGTTTTGTCGGCCCGTTCCAAAAGGCGGCCGATTTGTCCAAAGTGCCACCCCTCCCCGTGGGTCATGGTGGCATCCATCACCCCAGCAAAGAGATGGCTGGCCAGCTTGACTTCCGTGAAGAAATCGTGGAGCTGGCTCAGATGCGGCCACTGTTGAGCAGCTTCCTTCACCATTAAGTAGAAGCGATTCACCCGCTCCCACATTTCCGAAGAAATGATCTCCCGCACAGAACGGGCATTTTCCCGTGCCAGCCGCAAGCAGGAAAAAATCGAGTTGGGATAATCCCTATCAAAAGCCAGAAACTGGATCACCGTTTCCTGGGTCGCCTGGCCGTAGCGCTGGTAAAACAGCTCCTGATCCCCAGTGGTGGAGATGATGGGATCCCATTGCTGAGCTGTGCCACTAGGTGAGTCGAGGATGAGGTTTAGGTTGACATCGATAAAACGGGCAATGTTCTCGGCCCGCTCCACGTAGCGGTTGAGCCAGTAGATGGAATCGGCCACGCGACTCAACATGGTGTTGCCTCCTCTGTTGTCCTCAACCCCAACAGACGGAGCAGCCGCCGCAGCTCCACCAGCAGCACTCCTGCCACGCCGGTCAGGATCCAGCCCAGCCAGTCCGCCGCCGTGCCCAAGTAGCGCACCTCCACGCGGTGCTCCCCCGGCGGGATCCGCACTTGCAACAGCCCTGGCTCGTTGTATTCAGCAGCTCTGAACCGTCCATCAATTTGTACCCGCCAGGCGGGGTAGTAAAACGTGCGCAAGACTACAGCTTGCTCCTGACCGGTGGGGTTAAGCGCCCGAAAGCGACGGTAGCCGTAGCGCCACTCTTCCACCTGGAGCCGCGCCGCCGGATCCTCTACCTCGCCTTGCCACTGCAGCAGCGGATCCACCTGTGGGGGCGGCATGGGCAGCGTCGCCTGGCGGGGCCGGTATTCCAGCGCATCCACCAGCGCCAGCCCATCGGGAAAGCGCCAGTGCATGTGCAAGAAAGCAATGCCCGGCCGCTCCTGGGGCTCGTTGGGGAACTGCTTGGCTGCAGCGAGTTCTTGAAAAGTTTGGACAAGCGGCGGATCAAAGCCGGCTTTGGACACCAGTTGCAAGCCCTGCCAGGTTTGGACTGCCATGGCCAGGCCGAGCCCCACCAGCAAAGGGAGCCGCCAGCGCTTGTGCCCCCATCCCCACCCAGCTAGAGATCCCACTAGCCAAGGCACGGTTACCGCCGTCACCGCCATCCAGCGCCAGGAGAACTGAATCCGCCGCAGGGGCAAAACCCACTCGTAGAGCCAAGCCAGCAGATCCGTCATCATCAGCAGCGCCACCAGGCTGGCTCCCAAGCTGTAGAGCAGGGTGGCTCTGGCAAGAGATTCGGCAGCACCACTTTCCTGGCAGGAGAAACTCCTCCCCGACCGGCGGGCCAGCCATTCTAGAAAAACCAGGATCCCAACCCCTCCCAGAACCGCCGCCATCCAAACCCAGTACCCCACCAGGTTGCTCTCAAACCAGTGCTCTGTCCAGCGCGGCTTCAGCTGCATGAGCCCGCTCACCATCAGGCGATGGTGGGGCGTATACTCCTCGGTAAAGTTGACAAAATCCACCTGGACATGCCGCTGATCCCAGAAGGCCGACAGCAGATAAAACGCCGTCCACCCCAGCCCCAGCCCAAACCCCAGGTAGCAGCGCCCCACCCTGGGCCAGAAGGGATCCCTTCCCCCCACCACCCAAGGCAGAGGCAGCCAAATCAGGGTCAACACCAGCAAGGTGGGCAGGTGGGACAGCGCCAGCAGGCCGTAGCTCAGGGCCAAAGCCGCAACCGGCCAAAGGGCCTGCAACCGGCAGATCGTCTGCAGCGAGGCCCAGAAAATCCAGGGGGAGACGGCAATGGCCCACACTTCCCCTATGGCTCCCCGTTGGTAGATATCCACCAGCCAGTAGGGGCCGGCCATGCTCAGCAGGGCCAAGACCAACGCCAAAGCCCAAGGAAGCACCTGCCGCAGCAGAAGGTACAGCCCCAGCCCCAAGACCGCCATCGCTAGGCCCATGCTGGCCACCAAAGAGCCGAGCATGTCCAGCCCCAGGGCTCGAAAGGGCAGGGTGGCCACCATACACAGGGGCGGATAGAAGGCAAAGGTGGGGTTGCCATAGCCAAAGTTGGAATACTCCAGCCAGCGGGGGTAAAACTGCCCGCCGAAAAACTGGCGCTGATACTGGAAGGCCCAATTGAGATTGAAGTGGGTGGAATGGGTGATGGGGTAGCCCCGCTGCAGCATTGGCCAGAGCAGTGCCAGCACCCCGGCCAGCAGCGCGATCCCGATAAGCCCTCCCGGTTGGTGCAACCTCTTCAACATCTCACTGGGACGGTCTATTCTGATCGAACCCAGAAGGCCCGGAACTTCCCCCATACTTGCGCAACAGGCGGATATTCTCGATCACCATCGCCTTTTCCAAAGCCTTGGCCATGTCGTACAGGGTGAGGGCAGCCACTGCAACCGCCGTCAAAGCCTCCATCTCCACTCCGGTCTGAGCTGTGGTTTTTGCCGTAGCGGTGATCAGAAAGCCGGGCAGGTGGGGATCCGGATCCAGATCCACGGTGATGCTGGTCAAGGGGAGAGGATGACACAGCGGGATCAGATCGGCAGTGCGCTTGGCGGCCATGATCCCGGCTAGCCGAGCCGCTTCCACCACATTCCCTTTGGGCCCTTGATCGGCCAAAATGGCCTCTAAAGTCCTTTCTGGCCTACGTACCTGCCCTTGGGCAGTGGCCAAACGGGCAGCCAGGGGCTGATGTCCCACTTCCACCCTCTGTACCCGACCGGAAGCGTCCAGGTGGGTGAGGGTTGGGCCAACATCAGAGGTCAAATCCGACGGCACCCCAGCCTCCTGCAATCCTTGAAAGCTGCAACAGCCGGCTCAGGCTCCAGTGAAGTCGTCAAATCAGCAACCAAGCCCTCAACTTGAGAACTGTTAGTAGCGAATCCAAGCATAGGCGGCATCGGAGAGCACCGGCACCTCGGCATAGTGACCGCGCACGTTCTGCACCCAAGCATAAAGGGTGACAGCGATTACCCCAAGCAGGGCAGTGGTGGCCAAAATGCTAACAAGCGCTGCCAAACCAAGGCTGCCAAAGAGCATAGCGAACACCTGCATCAACACTTGCACCAAAAACAGGGCAATGTTGAGCAGCAGCGCCTGCATCGTGTTGAAGCGAACAAAATGGGCGACGCGGCCGTTGCGGATTACGAAAAAGAGTAGGGCAAAAAACAGCCCCATGCCCAGCCAGCCGGTGGCCAGAGGCAGCAAACGCAGCAGCGGACTAAAAATGGGGATCAAACCTGGCAGAGATTGAAACAAACCAGAGGGCACAAAGCCGAAGGGCAGAGCCGATACCAACGGCAAAAGGTAGGGAAGGGATCCCCACAGCCGATCCATGGGAGTGATGTTGCCGCGCCGGGTCATAATCCGTCGATCCCCTTAGTGCAGTGGTTCTGGAGTCTGCTTGTTGGTGCGCTTTCAGAATTTATTAAACGGCACCTAAGCATTGCGCTTATTGTAGTCGATGAAGTTGGCTGGCTCAACGCGCTTAGCCGCAAGCCCGCCTCTGCTTCCCAGTGAGAGGGAAACTGTTTAGGATGAGCATCTTGCAGGATCGGGGTTGATATAATCGACAGCAATTCCCACCCACAGTGATTTTTGGCCTCTGCCATGAAGATCTTGCCATCTCTCTCTGCTCGCCTCTTGGGAGCTTTTCTCTGGCAAGCTTGGTCTGCACTTGTCGGCTTTTTCAACGACCGCCTGCTGCCGGAGCGCTTCCACGTTCGTCCTGAGACTTTGCCGGAGGGGCTGGCCCAGCTTTGGGCCCGTTACCTGTGCTACCGGCAAGCTTCTCGTCCAGGGGCAATCCAGTTTCGCGGCTTGACGGTCGATCCCGGCCACCCTCTCCGCGCCCTTCACAGGGGAGCTCAGCCGGTTCGCTACCGCGGCTGCTGGGTGGAAACAGCAGCGGGCGAGCCCTTCCCCGAACTGGGCACCGAACGAGTCTTTGTGCCCCCCTACTGGAGGCTGCTCAATACGCTGCGTCTGAAGTTGAACTTGGCCGATCTCGATCGTTATCCCGTCAAGCTGGCGCTGCAGCGGGTCTACCGCGGTCGAGAGTTCTAAATCCTCTGGAAGGAGGGTGTGCTGCCGGCAGGGATCCCAGTGTGAGTTGGGATCCCCTTTTTGGCTGTTGGGTTGGACTAATGAGAAGGGCTGCAAAAAACTTAAGGCCACTTTCCGGAGGTGGGATAAGACCGCCTACAGTGGATAGAGAAGGATATTGAGCTTTGTTATGTCCAAAAGCGGCGTGCTCCTGCTGAACTTGGGGGGACCAGAGACCCAGGCTGATGTGCAGCCCTTTCTCTACAACCTCTTTGCCGATCCGGAGCTAATCCGTCTACCCTTTCCGTTTTTGCAGGGGGCGTTTGCCTGGGCTATCTCCACGCTGCGAGCTCCCAAATCCCGGCGCAACTACGCGGCTATTGGGGGCGGATCCCCCCTGCGGCGCATCACCGCTGAACAGGCGCAAAAGCTGCAGGCCCAACTGGTGGCGGAGGGCTACGATGTGCCGGTGTATGTGGCCATGCGCTACTGGCACCCGCTGATCGAGTCCGTGGTGCAGCAGATCAAGTCGGACGGGATTACCCGCCTGGTGGTGCTGCCCCTGTACCCGCAGTATTCCATCAGCACGACCGGCTCCAGCTTCAAACTCCTGGATCACCTCTGGGCCGAGGATCCGGAGCTGGCTCGCATCGAGCGCCGCCAGATCTGCTCTTGGTACGATCAGCCCCAATATGTCCAGGCCATGGCTAGGGCCATCCGGCAGCAGTTGGATGCGTTTGCAGATCCAGCAAGCGTTCACGTGCTCTTTAGCGCCCACGGCATTCCCGAAAGCTATGTCACCCAGGCCGGGGATCCCTACCAGCAGGAGATGGAGGCCTGTGTCCGGCTCATCTGGCGGGAAGTTGGGCGCCCCAATCGCTACACCCTCTCCTATCAAAGTCGGGTGGGCTCCGTGCGCTGGCTGCAGCCCTACACCGAGACAGTGATCCCGGAACTGGGCGCTCAGGGAGTAAAGCAACTGCTGGTGGTGCCGATTAGCTTTGTGTCGGAGCACATCGAAACTTTGCAGGAGATCGACATCGAGTATCGGGAGCTGGCCCACCAGACTGGGATCCGCGAGTTTCGCCGCGTGCCAGCGCTAAATGCCGATCCCCTGTTTATTGCCGGCCTGGTGGCGCTGGTGCGGCCCCATCTGCTCACTTCAGCGCCTGCGTTTGCGCCGGCGGCGGTGGGCGGCTCACTGCTGGAGCGTTAGGCAAAAGGGATCCGGCGAGGCCGCGAGCAGGTCTGGGCAAGCAAGGGCCAAATCCCCCAAAGCCATTGTGGGCAGCCTGGGGATCCTAGCCCTTCAAATCCATCTAGGAAGTCTCCCCGCTATACCCAATCGATGAGCAAAGCCCTGCTGACCGAGTGGCTGCTGACCTATTTCTACCAACAGCTGCCCTTTCCCAAAGAGTGGCTGCCCCAGGGGAGTTACTGGGTGGGGGGATCCCTGCGGGATGCCTACCTAGCTTGGCTGCGGGGCCAGCCTAGCGACCCCAAGGGGCCGTTGGATCTGGACTTAATGTGTCCAGCCGATCCCGTGGGGTGGGCGGCGGGGGTGGCACGGCGGCTGAAGGCTGGCTTTGTGGTGCTGGATGCGGAGCGACAGATTGCCCGCATTGTGCTGGGCCAAGGAAGGGCTTCTCCTCCCACGGCGGCGACGGTGGACGTAGCCCTGCAGGTGGGCCCCACGCCAGAGGCAGATCTGCGCCAGCGGGACTTCACCTGCAACGCCCTCGCCCTGGCGCTGCAAGAGGGGCAACTGTTGGATCCTACAGGCGGTCGGGCAGACATTGAGCAAGGGTGGCTGCGTATGGTTCACCCCGACAACCTCAGCGCCGATCCAGTGCGGCTGTTGCGGGCCTATCGCCAGGCAGCTCAGCTGGGGTTTGCGCTGGATCCGGCCACGGCAGAGGCGATTCGCCAGCGGGCCCCCCTTGTGGCCAATGTGGCGGCAGAACGGGTGCGGGCCGAGGTGGTGACCTTGTTGGAGACGGGGATCCCGGGCCTGGCCCACCTGCAAGCGGCAGTGGCGGCAGGGTTGCTGGTGGCTTGGCTGCCCCGCCTAACGCCCCAGAGCTGCGGCTTTGCCCAGGCTCAGGCAGTGTGGCAATGGGCTGAGATCTGGCAGCTCCAGTACCCCCGCACGCTGGCGGAGCTGGCCCAGCCTTTGGCGGATCGGCGCAGCGCCCTCTTGGCAACGGTGGTGGCAGCCCTACTGTGGGATCCGGCGGGCACCCCCGCCGAGACGGTGGAAGCTGAGCTGGAACGGCTGCGCTTCAGCCGGGCAGAGATGCGGGCCATTCAAAAGCTGCACCAGCTTCTGCCCCAGTTCCAGCCGCTCCTAACCCACTCCCCCTCACCCAGCCAACAGTGGCGGCTCTATCACCAGGCGGGATCCCTCTTCGGCGGCCTAGCCCTGCTGGCGGCAGCGACCGGCAGCAGCCCCCAAAAGATAGAGTCCTGGCTGCAGCGCTACGAAGATCCCCAGGATCCCCTGGCCCATTTGGTGCCCTTGCTGGATGGCCGCGACCTGCTGCACAGCTTGGGTGCTAAACCCGGACCTTGGGTGGGCCAGTTATTGCAAGATCTCCAGGAAGCCCAGGCTTCGGGTCAGATCCAAACCCGTGCCGAAGCCCTTTCCTTTGCCCGCCGCTGGCGCGAGAGAAGCTCCCAAACCTAGCCGAAGCGATAGCCGAATCCGCGCACTGTCACCAAATACTCTGGGTTGCTGGGATCCACCTCCAGCTTTTCCCGCAGCCAGCGGATGTGGACATCCACGGTCTTGCTGTCGCCCATGAAGTCGGATCCCCAAACCCGCTCCAGAAGCTGTTCCCGCGTCCAAACGCGGCGGGGATTGGACATGAACAGCTCCAACAGGCGAAACTCCTTGGGCGAGAGACTCACCTCCACCCCCCGCACCAACACCCGGCACTCCTGGGTAAACATGCAAATATCCCCGTAGCGGAGCACCATGGCCTCGCTGGCGTAGGCCTGCTGCCGACGGCGCAACACGGAGCGACAGCGGGCAATCAGCTCCCGCATCCCAAAAGGCTTAGTTAGGTAGTCGTCGGCCCCCAGCTCCAGGCCCATCACCCGGTCGGTCTCGCTGCTTTTGGCTGTCAGCATCAAAATGGGGAGGGTGTTACCCTCCCTACGCAACAGACGGCATAGATCCAAGCCATTCAAACTGGGCAGCATTAGATCGAGGATCATCAAGTCCAGCCGCTCGGCTGTATGCACCAGCTCTAGCGCTTCTCGACCGTCCACTGCTTGCAAAACTCGGTATCCTTGTTCTTCAAGGGCAAGGGCAACGGTTTCTCGAATTGCGTCCTCATCATCCACCACTAGCAGAGTCTCCAGCAGGGGAGAAGCTTCCTTGACTTGAACTTGGGGAAGTTGACTGGTCATGGAAAGGGTTGCTTGCATGGCAGACTCCGTCTCGTTTGCGCGAACGGCCTCACAGAGGAAAAGGAGCAAAGTTCATCATCCTCAACAGCAGCCCCCCGCTAGGATATCAAACTTCTCAGGCTGGCCAATAGGGGGAAAAGAGGAGCCAAATGCTGGCCAAAAAGGAAAGACGGCGAGGGAGGCGACAAGGGTTCCAGGGTAGGGCAGTTCAGGATGATTTAAGATCGGTGCGGAGCCCCATTCCCCTTGGCAACTGGCCCTCTTTTGATCTGGCTATGTCTGCCCCTCCTTCTGCCCTCTGGGCCACTGGCGGAGCGATTTTACGGCTGTTGCGCTGGCACAAGCCGGCAGGGCGGTTGATTTTGATGATCCCGGCTTTGTGGGGGGCTTTTCTGGCCGGACGGGGAACGCCGCCTTGGCCGCTGGTTGGGATCCTGGTTTTGGGCAGCTTAGCCACCAGCGGGGCAGGCTGTGTGATCAACGACCTCTGGGATCGGGATTTGGATCCCTTGGTGGAGCGCACCCGCAACCGCCCCCTGGCCAGCCGCGAATTGACCGTTGCCGTCGGCATCGTGATGGCGCTGCTGACCTTGGCCTGTGCGGCGGGGCTGGCGCTTTTTCTCAACCCGGTCAGCTTTGCCCTCTGCGTGGCGGCGGTGCCGGTGATCCTGCTCTATCCGGGGGCCAAGCGGGTGTTCCCGGTGCCCCAACTGGTGCTAGCCCTGGCTTGGGGATTTGCCGTGCTCATCAGTTGGACGGCGGTGAGTGGCCAGGATCCCCAGAAGCCCCTGTGGGAGGAGGGGCTGGGCTGGCTGTGGCTGGCCACGGTGTTGTGGACGTTAGGGTTTGATACGGTCTATGCCCTATCGGATCGGGAGGACGACGAGCGGGCCGGGATCCACTCCAGCGCCCGCTTTTTTGGGCGACAGACGCCGACGGCGGTGGGGCTATTTTTCTTGGGCGCCGCCCTTGCCCTCTTAGGGGTGGGGATCAGCCTGCAGTTGCACGCGGTCTATTTCCTCAGCTTGGCAGTTGCCGCCGCCCTCTGGGGCCGGCAAACCTGGCAGCTCCACCAGGTCAATCCCCCTCCCACTCTCTACATGGCCATCTTCGGCCAAAACGTCCTCCAGGGCTTCATTCTCTTGGCAGGGATGATCGCTGGATCCCTGCTGGCCTGAGGAACCCTGGCTGGAGCTAGTTGGGATAGATGCGCAGGCGACGGTTGGGCTCTTCGCCAAAGCTCTGGGCCCGCAGGTGATAGTGCTCCACCAACTGGTGCTGCAGCTTGCGGATTAGAGGGGAGCGGGGCAGCAATTCCACCGGCTGGGACTTGGGAATGACGATCTGCTCCACCGCCAGGCGGGCCTCCTCCAAGGCTTCCGTTTCGTCGCCCGAGCTGGCCCGAATGAACAGCTCCAGGTCAGAATCAGAGCCGTCCTCGCTTTCGATGTTGAGGATGTGACGCAGGGCGCGGGCAAGGGCAATCAGAGTATTGGCCTTGACGGTGTGAATCGGGATCTGGCGGGCGTGGGCCAGTTGCTGGATCTTGGAGCGGCTGCGCACCTGGGATCGCAAAGCCAAAACAATATCGGCCTCATCCAGGTCTTTGGTGACATCCGCCGACAGCTTCAAAGTTTGGATCACCTGCTCCAGGTGGAAGCGACTAACCCCGTAGGGATAGATCCTCAGCAGCCCATCCAGGCCCCGTTGCCGTTCTGCCAGGGCCGCTGCCGCAGGTTCCTCCCAGTCGGCATCCTCTTCCTCCTCAGACCTGGACTCTGCCTTGGGGCTGGCCATAACTTGCGGCTCAGGACGGGATCCCGCTGCTGCTGGCGGGACGGATTCCTCCCCTTTGGCCGAGGGCGAGCCAGATTCACCAGGCTGGCGCAAACGAGTCTCGCTGGGTTCTAAGGGCAAAGCTTCCATCCGCCCAGAACGGTGCCATCCCCCTCGCTCCCGCGTCGGGGACGGGGTGCTGCCGGCAGGGGGGGGCCACTGGGGGCCAGACAGGGTGGGGCGCTCGATCACCACTTGGCCACGTTCGTCCAGGCTGCGCAGTTGCACCAGTGGCTCGCGGTTGCGCAGGAGGCGATCCACAGTGGCCGCCACATCTTCGTGGATGACCCAGCGATCCCGCTCCAGCATCTCCACCGCAATCTCAAACGTGGGGGGGGCTTTGCGCTCCAGGACACTCTTCTGGCAGCCCCGCCGCCGCGCCTCTTCGTCTCCCAGCGTGACGGATTGGATCCCGCCTATGAGATCCGAAAGGGTGGGGTTTTTGATTAGGTTGTCGATGCGGTTGCCGTGGGCAGTGGCCACCAGTTGCACCCCCCGTTCGGCAATGGTGCGGGAGGCTAGAGCCTCCAACTCGGTGCCAATCTCGTCGATCACCACCACTTCCGGCATGTGGTTTTCCACCGCCTCGATCATCACCTTGTGCTGCAGCTCCGGGCTGGCCACCTGCATGCGCCTGGCCCGGCCAATCCCTGGATGGGGCACGTCGCCATCACCGGCAATTTCGTTGGAGGTGTCGATGATGATGACCCGTTTGTGCAGCTCGTCCGCCAGCACGCGGGCAATTTCCCGTAGGGCGGTGGTTTTGCCCACCCCTGGGCGGCCCAGCAACAGCATCGAGCGGCCCTGCTCTACCAAATCGCGGATCATGCTGATGACGCCGATAACGCAACGCCCTACCCGACAGGTGAGGCCGATGATCGTGCCCTGGCGGTTGCGAATGGCGCTGATCCGGTGCAGAGTTGAGGCAATGCCAGCCCGGTTGTCGCCGCTAAACTCTCCCACTTGGCTGATGACCAGATCCAGGTCGGCGCGGGTGACTACCTCCTCCGAGAGGTAATCGGCAAAGCCGGGGAAGCGGGCTTCCGGGCGGCGGCCCAAATCCAGCACCACCTCCACCAACTGATCCAACTGGGGATGCTGCTCCAGGCGCTGGCGAATGGGGGCGGGCAGAACATCCAGAAGCTTGTTCAAATCGTCGTTGTAGTGGACTTGGCCAGGAAAAGGGGTGCGATTGCTTAGGCGGTGCGGAGCACTTTCCAGATTCGCCGACGGGTTGAAGGGCTGTACTGAGAAACTCATGGTTAAGCAACGTTGTTAAACACCGGAAAAACAGGTTTGTCTGGGGGCCACCGCTCGTCGCTTCACTTGCTGCACCAACTGTTTGGCCAATGGGATCCCGCCTGCCAATCCAGATCCCCCCTCCAAATAGGCGGCCACCAACTGTCGCGCATAGCTGCCGAAGGCCACACCCGCCACCGGCCAACGGGGATCCAACAGCGACACCGTTTGCCCATTGGTTCCTCCTGCTAGTTGCACATAGCCAGGCAGGCCCATATCCAACACCTTGCGGGCCAACTTTAGGGTGGCCTTGCTGGTGCCAGCTCCAATGTCTCCACTCATGGGCCGGCCATCCACCTGCCAGATCAACACCTCCGGCAGGGGATCCATCAAGGCCAGCAGATCCCGTAAATAAGCCTCCAAACCGGGGCCATCGTTAAAGCTAATCGAGACGGCCCGCAGCCGCCGCAGCCAGGGCTTTAGGGATCCCCACAATTGCGCGAATTGACTTTGCCGACCAATACGGGTGTGGATTTCCACCGCCTCAACCCCCAGCTCTAGCAAGGACGGCAGGATCTCCGCCGCCGCAACCTGATAGCCCTGGGTGGCAATGCGCTGGTGGGGACACACTGGCTCACAGCGGCCACAGCCGTAACAGAGCTCTGCCCGGATGTGGACTTGGGTGGAAGCGCCTGCCCGGATCAAGGCGTGGGGTGGACAAACAGCTAGGCAGGGCTGCGGACAGTCGGCAGGACAGACGGGATCCACCAGCACCGCCTTACGAAAATGCACATCTTCGCCGTCGTTGACGCTGACCATCAACCAGGGGGATCCCACCTGGGGATCCTCCGCCTGGGCCCGCCGGATCCCTTGTTGGGCAGCTTGCACAATGGCCGGATCGGCGGCAACGTCAATGCAATCGGCACCGGCCAGCGTGTAGAGAAAAGAGAGCTCTCGAATCGACGGCAAGTGGTGGAAACTTGCGCCACAGATTAGCTTAAACCAAGTACCCTGTTGCAGCGAGACGTTCGGCAAGGTCACAGACACGGAAAGCCACCGGCAGGATGGGAGTCTGGGCTGCAGGCCGCCTACTTGAGATGGTAGCAAAGAATTTTCGAGACATCTGGGCAGATCCTCAGGCACTCTGCAGAGGTTGCCAGCGAATTGACCGCTCTCGACCCAGCTCCACCACAAATTTCACGCCCTTATCTTCTTGGCTCAGCTTCACCAGGTAGGAGAGTTCTTGCCGGCTGAGCACATGCCCCTCATAAAACCAAAACACCAATCCCTTAGCCTTTGGGGGCAAGGTGGCACGGTACTGCTCGATCAACGAGGGGTAGAAATAGGTACGCCGCTGCGATTTGCCCAGCGTGGCAGGCCGCACCCCATGGCTGGACGTCAGATAACTGACCAAATCCCCAATCCCCTTGCTGGACAGGGTGACTACCTCGTAGCCGGCCCCGCGCAGCCGCCGCAGGTAATGCCCTTCGGATCCCCCTTCCGGGGTGACAAACATGGCCAAAGCCCCGCATTGCTCGAGCTGTTGCACAAACTTGGCACCTGAGCCCACCAGCAACATAAAGCACTCCGTCTTCCTCAGAGTTGAGAGTCTAGGATCTCGAGACCAGCCTTGCCCGTGCCCATTGTAGCGGGAGTAGGCCCCCAGGCGAGGATAGAAGTTACCGATGGAACTCATAGAAGCACCCCGGCCTCCCCCTACCTGCCGGAGGAGGGGAGGAAGACATGAAGAGGCGTTAGAATTGAGAACAACAGGAGAGCAACAGACAATGGCTCAACCAACCTATCCCGTAACCAAGAGCGACGCCGAGTGGCGTGAGCTGCTTACTGAAGAACAGTACTACGTGCTGCGCCAAGAGGGAACCGAGCCCCCCTTCCGCAACGCCTACTACGACAATAAGGCCCCAGGGATCTATGTCTGCGCGGGCTGTGGGCAGGAGCTCTTTTCCTCGGCAGCCAAATACGACAGTGGCACTGGCTGGCCCAGTTTTTGGGAGCCGGTTGCTCCGCAGGTGATCGGTACCAAGACGGATTGGAAATTGTTCGTGCCTCGCACAGAGGTTCACTGCTCCAACTGCGGGGGACACTTGGGACACGTGTTTCGGGACGGTCCCCCACCAACGGGTTTGCGCTACTGCATCAACTCTGCTGCTCTCAAGTTCATTCCCACCACTACCTGAGCCTTTTCTCAGGCAACGCTAGAATTGGGCAGCCTGCCTGGGTGAACTGATGTCGGACTACACCTTTTTGGATGCTGCCTCGATCTTGCTGCGGGAGGGTCTGGAGGCACTCTTGGTGCTGGTGGCTTTGCTGGCCCTTCTGCGCAAAAGTGGGCAGTCAGCCCAACAGCGCTGGGTTTGGCTGGGAGGATCCATGGGTCTGCTGGCAGCGGTGATGCTTGCCTTGCTGGTGAAGTTGTTTTTCCAGCAGTTGCTGACCCACACCCGCCAAGAGGTGCTGGAAGGGATCACCGGGCTGGTGGCGGCAGGTTTGCTGTTTTCGGTCAGCCTCTGGCTGCACCAGCGGGCTGCCATTGCCTCCTGGCAAACCTTTGTGCAAGAACAAGCCCAGGCAGCGCTCGCCACCGGCCAGGTCTTTTCCCTCGCTTTCCTGGCCTTTACAGCGGTGTTTCGCGAAGGGGCGGAAACGGTGTTGTTTTATGTGGGATTGGCCCCTTCCCTGGCGGCAGAAGATCTCTGGCTGGGGATCGGTCTGGGATCCCTGCTGCTGGTGGGAATGGCGATTTTGCTGCTGCAGGTGGGGCTGAAGCTGCCCTTGGGGGCTTTTTTCCGGGGTTTAAGCCTGCTGATTTTTTACTTGGGCTTTAAGTTCCTGGGCAGCGGCCTCCACGCTTTGCAAGTGGCGGGCTGGCTTCCGATGACCCCCTTATCCGGGATCCCGAAGCTGCGCTGGTTGGGTCTGTATCCCACTTGGCAGACGCTGATCCCGCAACTGGTGCTGCTGGGAACGGCCTTTGTCTTGTGGATGAGGCAATGGCTGCGAGCTGATTCTGCTCAAAACCTTTCTCCGTGAGAAACTTCTGCAAAGCTGGATGCGACAGAGACCTACAGCCCGCTGGCGCGAGCGGGGGTGTGTCAACCAATAGCCGTGCAGCCAGACAGAACGGCGGCGGTCGAATAGTGAGGCCTACGGCCCGCTAGCGCGAGGGGCGTTCTACCTGTTGAGGCAGTTTGTGCAGTACAAGGCAATGAGGGCAGAGGTCAAGGTTGTGGTGGTGCCGCCTGCCTATCGCTCACAGACCTGCCACCAGTGTTTGTGGCTTGGCCAACGGGAAGGAAAGGGTTTTTGCTTGTGTCAACCCGGCCTGTGGCTGGGAAAGGGATGCAGATTTTACCACTCGCGTTATTGCTAAGCCCCCGACTAAAGTCGGGGGAAGTTTACTCTGCGGGGTTACCTGAAATCAGGTGTCGTAAACCCGGCACTCAACGGCGTCTGGGTTTTCGGCGCAGTGCTGCTCAAGGCTGCTGGGAGTTTTGGGCTGGTGGCTGCGGGCTGCCAGCACTTCTTCAACAACATCCCAAGCAGCACGGCAGTGGGGATCCCCTTCGCCGTACTCATCGCAGATCTTGCGGGCGTTTTCCAGCTCTTTGGCAATGACTTCAGACAGTCCCATATGCTCAAGCTCCTTTCAACGAGATGGGGCCAGGGGCCCACAGGTATAATCTGCTGACGCCGATCCGCAGGGATCTAGCGCACTCACGGATTAACAGGCAGAAACCTGCCACTCCGCAGGGTAGATAAGTCCAGGATGATGACCTGCTGCCGACCTATCGAGCGCTGTGGATACATTACCATTCTAAGCAGCGACCGCAGGGGGTTGCAGCCACCCTTTTGCCATCTCTTCGGGATCAGTGAGACCTGAAGGCGCCAAACAGTTGTCCAAGCTGTTGCCGCACCTGCTCTGGGGATCCCTGATAGCGCACCCGTCCTTCGGAGAGGAAAATTACTCCGTCCGCCCATTCCAGCTCGGCCAGCCGATGGGTGACCCAGAGGGCGGTGATCCCCTCTTGATCCACCAGGCGGCGGATGCAGCGCAGCAACTCCGCCTGGCTCTCGGGATCCAGCAAGGCCGTTGGCTCGTCCAACAGCAGAACTTCACAGTGCCGGGCCAGGGCCCCGGCCACCGCCACCCGTTGCTTCTGTCCGCCGCTGAGGCCGTGGATGGGCCGGCGGATCAAGTGGCGCAAGCCTACCTGCTCCAAGGCTGTTTCTACCCGCTCGGCAATCTCTTCCAACGTGAGGGGCTCTGCCCCCAAGCCAAAGGCGACATCTGCCCCTACCGTCGGCATAAACAGTTGGTGATCCGGGTTTTGAAACACGTGGCCCAGCCGCCCGCGCACCTCCAAGTGGCCGGCTAGGGGCTGAGGATGGGTGAGGGATCCGGACAACAGTTGCAATAGGGTGGACTTGCCGCTGCCGTTAGGCCCCAGCAGCATCCACAACTGGCCTTTGGGAATGACAAAGCTGCACTCTCGCAGAACCGGGGGACGCTCCGGCCAGGCAAAGGTTAGGCCCTCCACCCGAATGGCCGGCGGGGACTCCCTCTTGCCACCGCGAAAGGACTCTGTCCCCCTCTCAGACATGAGGATCCCTTGCGAAGACCCGAAGAGCTGCTCTCAACCCTGCAACTGCGCCAAAAAGCCGGGACGCGTTCCTGGGGCACCAGCGCCACCCGACTTGGTGGTCATTTGCACGCCACACAGCTCGCCGGTGAGCAGGAACACCTTTTTGCCAGTGCGGTCACAGGTCAGCTCCAAGCTTTGAGGGGATCCGTTGCGAAGAGCTTCAACCACACTCTGATAGGCGCGGTTGGCCGCCTCCTCCTCTTTTTGGTGGACGACGATGGGGGCGGGATTTCCCTTCAGAAGCAATTCCAGGGTATACATGGCTAACTGTTCGCGTAGGGGGCTGTGGACACCTGATCCCAGTATCGCAGGTCGGCGGAAGGCCTAGATCCCAGACCTAGGGGCAGGGGCGAGCGGAAGGAGGATCCCCTGGATTGAGACCGGCAAACCAACTCGACAGGGCCGCCGGCAGGCAGAGGCCAGGGTTGCCCTCGATGTGGAGCCGTTCCAGCCGCGGCAGTTCTGCCAAAAAGCCGGGCAGCTCGCCTGTGAGCTGGTTACGGGCCAGGCGCAGATCCCGTAATTGCTTGAGTTGGGCTAGCTCTGGCGGCAGGGATCCGCTGAGGCGGTTGTCCGACAGGTACAGATTCTCCAGGTGGCGCAGTTGCCCCAGTTGGGGCGGAATAGGCCCAGAGAGTTGGTTGCGATCCAAAAACAGGCCCCTCAGGGAGCTCATCTGGCCCAGTTGGCTGGGAATGGCGCCGCTGAGCTGGTTGTTTTGTAGGCTGAGGTTTTCTAGGCGGCTGAGCTGCCCCAGCTCGGCAGGAATAGGCCCGGAGAGCTGGTTGTGATCCAAAAACAACCCCCGCAGCTTGTGCAGTTGCCCTAGCTCCGGCGGAATGGGGCCGGAGAACTGGTTATAGTCCAGAAACAGGTTTTCCAACTCGCTCAGTTGCCCCAGCTCGGCGGGGATGGGGCCAGAAAGCTGGTTGTAACTGAGGGACAAGGCCCGCAGGCGGTGGAATTGGCCAATCTCCGGCGGCAGGGATCCGCTCAGCCCGCGGCGATCCAATACCAACTGAACCAGACATTGATCCGTATCGAACAGAGCCACCTCTTCCACTACCACCTGGGGACGGCCCAGCGCGGCCAGGATTTGCCGCAGCAAGCGCAGCTCCCGCTCCCTACAGGAGGGGGCAGACCAGACCAGTGTCCCCCAGCTCAGCCAAGCCCAAATTGCCAGCAAGGCCAAAATCCCTAAGTTCCGCCGAACTGGTCTTTTGACGGCTTCCATTGTCCCCTTCTGGCCAACGTCCTAAGGGAGCATACCTCTAGACCCGATCCTTGCCAACTACTAGCTGGGGGAAGGGGCAACCGTTCCAGAGCAGGGCGCC
>NZ_JANSJA010000185.1:0-8816 GCF_047462335.1 Synechococcus sp. H60.1 | reverse complement strand
GATCCTTGCCAACTACTAGCTGGGGGAAGGGGCAACCGTTCCAGAGCAGGGCGCCAGGCAGGAGCTAGGATTGGCTGCCTTGAGAGCGCTGGATCACCTCAGCTTCGCTTAGAGGGGTAGGGGCGTGGAAAGACAGGCACCAGGGAGTTTGGACTTTGCAGGGCGGGTGAAGCTCCTGCGAGGAGAGGTAGAATTGCCCCACCTTCAGGATCGCTACATCCTCGCCGCTTCCTCCCCTCTGGGCAATTTGCTCGCGCACCACCTCGATAGCCGCTGGCGACGTGACCCGGCCAAAGAACTGGGTGGAGCAGTTGGCAATAATGTTGTGGTCGATGCTTTTGGGAGCCTGGGTGGCAAAAATGAGGCCCAGGCCGTATTTGCGCGCTTGGGCGGCTAGGCGCAGCAGGCTCTGCTTGCAGGGGGTAGTCCCCTGGGAGGGCACAAAGTCTTTGGCCTCGTCGATGGCCAACAGCCCGCGCACTGGCGCTTCCGGCGGAGCGGGGTTTTTCTTGATCCAGGCAAACAGCGCCATGGCCAGTTGGTTTACAAATTGCTGCTGTTCGCCCAGGGTAGGAAGACCCACCAGGTTGATGACCGACACGCGGGTTTTGCCATAGCCTGCGCCCAGCCCCAACAGGCTGGCCGGATCCAACGCCGTGCCGCTTTGACTGAGCAGCTTGTTGTTGACCATGGCAGCCTTGAGGAGATTGGCCATCTGCAGGGCCAGTTGCGGAGCCTTGCTGATATCCGCTCCTGCTTCTGGGGGCAGATCTGCCAGGAACTCGGCAAACTCGGCCAGGGATCCGGGCTGGTGGGTGGCAAAGTACTTCAAAGCTGCCCTGAGAACTCCCCGCTTCAGTTGGTCGCTGACAGTCTTGCCGGGGGCCACGATTTCCTGAAGGGTGCCCCAGGCGATGTCGACGGCCTGATCCAGCTCTTCAGGATCGTCAGCCAGCGCAGCAAAGTCCGGCAGGGGGGCGAGGGTGAGGGGGTTACCTGCTGCCAGCCCAGGGGTCCAAATCACCACTTCGGTTTGGGCAAAGTAGCGCTCTGCCTTGGCCTGGTCTTCCTCTGTCCAGCCTTGGGGGACAGCAGGCCAGGGATCCCCCAGGCGGGCCAAGTCGTTGGCAGCATCGATAACGATGGAAGGGATCCCTTGCAAGGCTGCCTCCTCCACGATGCGTCGCAAAAGCACCGTTTTCCCGGAGCCGCTGCCGGCCAGGATCACGGTGTGCCGCACCAGCTCTGGGACGGGCAGAAAGACCGGCTCCCCTTCTCGGTTGGCCACCCAACGCCGCCCGACAAACAAACTCGGCAGGTGCAAGTCCTGCTTGGCTTGAGGGGCCCTGCCGTTCTCTACCCTAGAAAGTGAGAAATCCCCTTTTGGAGTTTCCTGCCCAGGGATCCCTTCCTTCAGCCAGGCGAGGATCTTGGCCAAAGCCGAATCAGGCTCGGCGGCTGCCAGTTGGGCAAGGGGTTGCCGCTCGGCCAGCCAGTCCGTAAAACCGGGCCTGGATTTGAGCTGTTCTAGGGCCAGCAGAACCCTGATTTCCCTTTCGCTGGGCTGCCAGTGGATCCCGCCCTCCGCAAGAAAACTCTGCCACAATTGTTGGCTTACCGGGCCTCTGGGCACTGGTATGGTGCGCACCACCACCAGCTTGCGAGATCGCAGGGCCGGATCGATCCCGGCGGCTGTCTTGGCGGCTCCCAAGCGGGCCTGGAAGGCCTTGGGATTACCTGACTGGATGGCTATCAGACAAAGGTGCTTTTCTCGCTCGTTGGCCTCATGGAAGATTAGGCGCAAACGAGAATGCATCTGGGAAAAGCTTTTGGCTCCAGGGAAATCCGTTTCAATTTGGGTACCGATGCTGGCGGGCAACTTTTCTTGCCAAACGAGAAAGTGACATACAGAAGTCAAAAGTTCTTTCCATGGCTCGTCTTTGTTTTCCTGTAAATATGGAGAGATATCAGCATCTTGCTTGAACTTCTCAAACTCGCGATCCAGTTCCTGCAGAGAAGCACTTGAAGTAGTAAGAGGAGAACCGGAGGCTCCTAACTCGATAACTTTCCCTTCTTTCAAGCAGCTCTCTCTGTGCTCATGGCATTTTCGCAAAAGCTCTCGAGGAGACAGAAATTCATTGCTTTTAAAAAACTCCGGCTTAAAGGGGTAGGAGGAATAGGGAGGGGTAAAGCCAACCTTGCGATAGGCTTTTTCTAAGCGAGAGACAACAACAGCCTCAGCAGTAGCTGCAGAGTCAAGAAACACTAACCTCAAAGGGAACTCAAAGCGACCTAAAAACGTAGAAACAACCGTCTTTTCTAGGATTTCCCAAGAGTCTTCTAGGCAGGAGACAACCACAAGAGATCGAGAGAGATAATCTCGTAGCGCAATAAGACCGCCCCCAATGCTGTGAACAATGTTTTCTGTAGTCTTTGCTTCTGCCCCTGATTCTTCTGAAGCTATATGAAATTGCATAATGATTGGATCCAGCTGATCCAAAGCAACTACAGTGGGTCCCCGCAGGCTCATGAGCCAAGAAAGCCCCGCGACGATCTCGCTGGGAGTTAAGCCTGGCGAGACAAAGCCAAACCTTTGCTTCGTCTCCGGATCATCTACACCTAGGCCCTCTATCCAGCTAATTCCGGCTGCAGCTATGGCAAAGTCGGCAGAGTTGGCCAAAATCATGGCCCGCACACAGTCTTGATACTTAAGTGTGTTACTCTTATCTTGAGTAAACAGCCATTGCAGAACTCGATTGACAACTCTGACCAAGAGGTCAGGAGGAAATTTAGCAATCTCTTTTGCCTTCTTAGGGCTGGCCAGGGCTTTCAGGAAGATTTGATCGAGAACCTTTCTTAACTGGCTTCTTCCATCTGGCTCTTCCTGCATCAAGGATGTAAGGTACCCTTGAACTACCGTTTTCCAGAAATCTTTCACATCTGTCATGTCCACCAGGACAAATTCCACGCCCCTTTCAAAGCAGCGCTGTCTCAATACCCTGAGCAGGTGGGTCTTCCCAGTACCGCCGCTGCCGACAACAGGGATCCCCAGCGGAGACTCGCTTTGGGGGGATTGGATCAACTTCTCCAGCCGCTCAAATAGCCGCTCTCTAGCTTCTCGATGAAGATCGGGAACGTCAAACTCTGGTGGCTGCCAGATTTTCTTCAGGTGAACCGTCCAATCAAAATCAACTTCCCTGAGAGCCTCAAGGGCCTTTTGTTGTTCTTCTGCACTCTGCATGCTTAACTCCTAATTCGCAGAAAGTATCTTTTGGCGCCGGAGAGGGTAATGGCTGCTGCCTCGATTGCGGGAGTGATAGATAAGGGATCGTCAATAGGCATCAATACAATCTTGGTCTGGCGATCTAAAGCCACAAGAGCCTGATCCAATTGCTGGCGTGGCACCTGGGGAAATCTTTGGCGCAGATCTGATAGGTAAACCCGGGAGTGGCGTCCTCCCATCTCCTCACAAGTTTGAAAGACCTTCTCGAGGAAGGCGGGATCGACTTTCGCTTGGCCAAAATCGGAAGGAGGTTGGCCAGAGCCGGCTGGCTTGAGGACATGGGCCAAGGGAACGCTCTCCCGCTGCACGTAGTCCACCAAAATTTCCAAGACCTTTTGCAAAACAACTGCTGCCTCCGGTGACTTGGAACGGGCAATGGCCGTTGGAGGTGTGGTGGAGGCCCAGTCCCAGGCCTTGTCAGTTAGTGCAAGCCGAGCTACTTTCCTTCCCTTTTCAACTGTGGTCTTGTATTCAATGAGGCCCCTTTCCTCCAGCAGCTTGAGCTCCTTGGCGCTGTGCTTTGGCTTCAGCTGGGACTTGGCCGGTTCTTCCCCCGTTAGCAGAAGCTTCCAGAGCAAAATTTCGCTCTTGGGCAACAAAGAGGTCATCTTCTCACTCTCCAACTCGCCTCAAAGCCGGCTCCGTTGCTGTTGAATTACCTTGCGGATCATCTCCACCGCCCGCTCGCAGTCGCTCATCACCAGATCGTTGGGGATCCGCAACACCAAGTAGCCGGAAATCAGCAGTTGGTAGTCCCGCAGGCGATCCTGGTAGTAGCGGTCTCGGCTGCAGTGCTCTGGCCCGTCCACTTCCACCACCACCTTGCCCTCCCGCCAAAGGAGATCTGCTCGAAAGGATTGCCCGGTTACACTTTGTAACACTTGGTTAAACTCTAGCAGATCCTTGAGCTGCGGGTCCGCTGCCACCCGCTCGGCTAGCTTCTTCTCTGCTAGGCTAAAGGGGTGAGGGGATCCCTTGCAACCCACCACCACCTGCACCGAGCTGTCGAACTCCTCCCGCCTCTCCGGGAGCGGCAACTGGAGGGCGCCGTAGCTCACGGAAGCCAATTCAGGGTGAGCGGCCAAAGCGCTCGGCACCACCAGCACCAGCCGTGCTTGACTGTGGTCGGCCAACCAGGTAGCTGCCTTGGCCAAACCGAGAAGGTAGCTGGGCGCCGGCTCTGGCTCATCGGTTGCTAAAGCCAAGGTTAGCTCGCGAGGGGCAATGGCCTTGGCCAGTTGCTGCACCTGGATTGCCCGCTGGATCCCTGGCACCACAGGCAGGCGTTGCTGCTGGCACAAGTGCATTACTGCCCTAAGCCAGGTACTGGAAATGGCGGGATCCCGTTTTGCGGACAGCTCTCGGGCACGGAGGCGATTGAGAACCTGGGCCTCTGCCGTTCTGCCCGGCTCAAACTTTTCTCCATACCAATAGGGCCAGAGGGATAGAGCTACCTCCGCCAGCACCTGCAGACACTCGTCGAGGATGACATCCTGGGCCGGAATTCGGTGCCAAAGCTTGGAGACAAAGACCGTCTCCCGAGTTTCAGCCTCTTCCGCCAAAATTGCCAGCGCCTCCTCCACGGACGGCGCCAGCAACAGCTTTACCTCCCCCTCTTTGCCCAGGTCTGGCCACGAAAGAACGGCCACCTCGCCCTTCCCCCCTGCCTTTCTAACTAACTAAAAATCCTGGCTTGGGATGGGTCGGGGGAGCAAGAGCATCGAAAGCTGGGTCGGCAGGGATTCGAACCCTGGGCCAATCGGTTAAAAGCCGAGTGCTCTACCGCTGAGCTACCGACCCAAGTTTTCAGTTCTTAGAGAGTAACACAACTTTTGTTATATTAACAGAGGCTCTAGCCAGATCCCCAAGGATTTTGCTATTCTAGGTTTAGCCAAACCCTGGGGCTGTAACGGTTTCGACGGGGTGGCGAACAAGGGTTCATGATGCAGGTCGGGCTTGAGCTTATCCCGTTACCACCAGGCTCAACACAGTACGTGCGAACAACGTCGTACCTTTTGCTCGTAAAGCAGCTGCTCTGGCTGCCTAAGGCTCAGTAAAGAATTACCCTGAGCTCGAGGATCCTCCCACGACCCCGTTAAGTGGGCGGATTATAACCCCAACGGGTGCAGCTCTCTTCTCCCGCTCCGTCGAGGGAGAGACTAAGCTTAGGCGGAGACCTCCCGTCGCCGGGATCTAAACGGCGATCCCCGCCTCGAGGGTCAGAGAGGCTAAGCCTGTGAAGGAGTGAACCCCCAGTACCCATCTCGGACACGGGTTCGACTCCCGTCAGCTCCATCTTCAGGCCAACCCTACTTGCCCAGGCCCAGCTAATCCTCGGCTACAAGCGGGGCTTCTGAGTTCCTCTAGAGGTGGATCCAACCTCAACCGGCTTTGCGGGCGGAGGAGCTGCTATTGCTGTGCCCTACAATCAAGGGCAGTGAATTGGAGAAAAGAGAGCCATGCGGCTCATCGATGAACGGGGGCGTCTTCTGGGAAAGGTCAGCCTTCTGGATCTAGGGGCGCTGGCAATTGTGGTGGCGGCGATTGTGGCTGTCCTGTTTCTCCCAGGGCGGCAGGCGGGCAGCGTCGTCCAGGTAGGGGGTGGCCCCACGCTGCCAGTGGAAGTGGATATGATCGTGCGGGGGGTCAGCAGCCGATCCCTGGAACCCTTTCAAGTGGGTCAGAAGGCCGACTTGATCATCCGCAACCAACCCTACGGCCAGGTGGAGGTGGTGCGGATAGAAAATGTCAGCCGCACTGTGCCAGTAGTTTTTCCGGATGGACGGGTTGAAAACTTGCCTGACCCCGAGCCCTATCGTTTTGATCTGGTGTTTACCTTGCGGGGACGGGGCCAGAAGACGGAAAATGGCATTGTCCTGGGCAACAACCGCGTCAAAGTTGGCGTTCCCCTGGAGCTGGAGACTTTTAGCTACAACTTGCGCGGCACCGTGATGGAGGTGCGGCTGCTGCAATCGTAGAGAACCCCCACCCTAATGCAGCTACAGGAGATTGCCCAAAGATTGGGATGCACCTACGAGGGGGATCCCACCCTGGAGATCCACGGCGTGGCCAGCCTGGCAGAAGCTCGCCCAGGCGAGCTGAGCTTCCTCAGCGAGGTCCGCTACCTGCCTCTCCTGGAGCAAACCCAAGCCAGCGCCGTCATCGTAGGCGAATCTGTAGTTTTGCCCCGCCCCATCCCCTGCCTGCGGGGCAGGGATCCGCGCTTGCTCTTTGCCCAGGCCATCGAGCTGTTTTACCAACCCTACCGCCTGCCCGTCGGGATCCATCCCACAGCCGTGATCGATCCCAGCGTGGAGTTGGGGGAGGGGGTAGCCATTGGGCCGCATGTGGTGGTGATGGAAGGGGTGAAAATTGGCAACTACACCCAGATCCACCCCAACGTAACCATCTACCCCCACGTGCGGATTGGATCCCGGTGTCAGCTTTTGGCTAACTGCGTTATCCACGAACGCACGGAGATTGGCGACGATTGCCTCATCCACAGCGGCGCCGTGATTGGCGACGACGGCTTTGGCCACATTCCTCTCCCTGATGGATCCTGGCGGCGCATGCCGCAGGCGGGCCGGGTGGTGCTGGAAGACGGCGTAGAAGTGGGCAGCAACACCACCATTGACCGGGCTGCCGTTGGCGAGACGCGCATTGGCCGCGGCACCAAGATCGACAACCTGGTGCAGATTGGCCACGGTGTGCGCACGGGATCCCACTGCTTGATCGTCGCCCAGGTGGGCATTGCCGGCAGTACCCAATTGGGCCACCACGTCATCTTGGGCGGGCAATGTGGCTTGGCGGGGCATCTGCACATTGGCGATGGCGTGCGTGTGGCCGCCCAGACAGGGGTGACCAGCGACATTCCTCCTGGCCAAACAGTAGCCGGCTACCCCCACCAACCCATTGCCGAATGGCGTAGGAGCATAGCAGTCCAACGGCACCTGCCTGAGCTGCAGCGGGCCCTGCGCAAGCTGGAAGCACGGGTAGCCAAGTTGGAGCAAAACAGTGGGAGATAGGGGATCAAGGGTTAGCCTGCTGATAGCCAATTCGCTTGCTTGCCCCCAACGCCTAGCCCAAGAAAACACTCCCCTCACCCGCCGGCAACTGGCGGAGCTCATGCCCTCGGCACAGGGGCTGCTCAGCGATGAACCCGAAATGGAACACTCCCTCCACGCCCTGCAGCTTTTGATTCTGGTGAGCTGCCTCAATCGTCCCTGGCAAGACCGCAACGACTACTTCCTCGCCTGGAACCTCACCGTTTACTACAGCCGAGAGCAATTCAAAAACAAAGACTTGCGCGGCCCGGATCTGTTTTTGGTCAAAGGGGTAGAAAACCGCTCTCTGCCTTCTTGGGTGGTGTGGGAAGATCATCGAGCTGCTTTCGGAATCAACAGCCAAGGTGGATCGGGATGAAGAGCGGGAGCTTTGCGAAAGGGTTTTTAGGACGCCGGAGTACTTTTACTTTTCTCCCGAAACGCAGGAGTTTACGGGCTTGCAACTGAGGGGGGAACGGCATGAGGAGATTGAGCCACCGAAGCAGAGGTGGCGCTGGAGGGAAGTGTTGGGGCTGCGCCTAGGCATTCCTAACCAGCAACTGCGGTACTTTTTCCCCAGTGGGGAGCTGATGCCCACACCAGAAGAAGCTGAGAAGATCGAATGGCAGTGGGCTGAGCAGGAACGGCAACGGGCGGAGCGCCTGGCCCAAAAGTTGCGAGAACTGGGGGTGGATCCCGATACTTTGTAAAGAAAACTGGCCAGCCCAAAATACCTCTCGGAGAACTGGCAATGACCAACCCCAAACCGATTATTGAGGTGCCGGATCCGGTTAATCTACCCGACTGGCCCCCTACCCAAGACGAGCTCCCCTACGACGACGGCGTACCTATGGAAAGCTGGCGACACAAGTGCCAGATGGACTTGCTCATCTCCGTCACCCAAACCTGGCTGCAACAGCGCCCTGATGGCTTTGTCAGCGGCAACATGTTCCTCTACTACAGCTTGGAGCAGACCCGCAGCCGCAATTTCCGAGGGCCTGATTATTTTGTGGTGCTGGGAGTGCCCAAGGGCGAGCGCAAAAGCTGGGTGATCTGGGAGCAGGGCAAAGGGCCAGACGTGGTGATTGAGCTTCTTTCTCCCAGCACTGCCCAGGATGATAAGACAAGCAAAAAGCAGCTTTACGAGCAAATTATCCGGGTGCCGGAGTACTTTTGGTTTGACCCGTTTGAGCCAGAAGACTGGGCGGGGTTTCGGCTGAGGGGCGACCACTATGAGCCGATTGAAGTCGATGCAGAAGGTCGCCTGCCGAGCGCAGTTCTGGGACTGTACCTGGTGAAATGGGAAGGCAGGTTTCGGGACATCGAAACCACATGGATTCGCTGGGCCACGCCTGCTGGAGAGCTGGTGCCCACCGAGGCCGAACTGGAGCGGCAAAGGGCTGAACAAGAACGGCAACGAGCCGAGCAGGCCGAACAGCGGGCGGAGCGCCTGGCCCAAAAGCTGCGAGAACTGGGGGTGGATCTCGATG
>NZ_JANSJA010000184.1:0-7210 GCF_047462335.1 Synechococcus sp. H60.1 | reverse complement strand
GCCATAGCTTTTCTGGGAAGTGCTCCCCTCAGCCCAAAGTCTTTCCGGTGTAGTTTTCAATGCAGCGCAAGAACAGCTCCACGCCAATGCCGAGAGCAGCTTCATCAAAGTCAAAGCGGGGATGGTGATGGGGATAATCTAGTCCTTTGGCAGGGTTGGCGGATCCCAGGAAAAAGTAGCAGCCGGGCACCTCGTTGAGGAAAAACGAGACATCTTCCCCGCCCAGGGTCATCTCAGAAACGATCGCGGCTTCTGAACCAAACACCTGGCGGGCGGCTTGTTCTACCAGGGCTGCTATGGCAGGGTCATTGTGAACCGCCGGATAGCCCCGCTCGTACTGGAACTCGTAGGTGGCCCCGTAGGCTTGGCAAATGCCGGCCACGATTTCTTCAATACGCCTTGCCAGCAAATCCCGCACTTCCGGCTGAAAGCTGCGCACGGTGCCCCAAATCTCTGCCCTGGGAGCGATGACGTTGAAAGTATCGCCGGCCCGGAAGCGGCCCACCGTCACCACCGCCGGCTGCAGTGGATCCACGTTGCGGGAGACGATGGTCTGCAAAGCGCTCACAATGTGGGATCCGACCACAATGGCATCCACCGTCTGCTGGGGAAGAGCGGCATGGCCGCCCCGTCCAATGACCTCGATTTGAAAGCGATCGGCAAAGGCCATCGAGGGGCCACTTTTGACGCCAATGGTGCCCAGAGGACGGTTGTTCCACAGGTGTAAGCCGAGGATGGCTTCTACATCTGGGTTCTTCAGCACCCCCGCTTCCACCATTGGCTTGGCTCCGCCGGGACCTTCTTCAGCGGGCTGGAAAATGACTTTGACGGTGCCTCTGAGGCTTTGGCGCTGCTGCTGCAGCAGCTTGGCGGTGCCCAGGGCAATGGCCGTGTGGCCATCATGGCCGCAGGCGTGCATAACGTTGGGGATGGCGGAACGGTATTCGACTTCGTTGGCCTCGTGAATGGGTAGGGCATCCATGTCGGCCCGCAGCGCCAAAACCGGCCCTGGCTCTTCTCCTGCGATGGTGGCCACAATGCCGGTGTGGGCGATGCCGGTCTGGTGCGGGATCCCCCAACTTCTCAGGCGGTGGCTGATGTAGGCGGCAGTTTGCTTCTCTTGGAAACCCAGCTCTGGGTACTTATGCAAGTGGCGGCGCCAGGCCACCAACTCCGGCTGTAAGGCTTGAACGGCGGGGCGAAGGGCGGGAACTTCCATAAACGCCTAGACAAGAGTCAGTCTGGGGAAGAGCTTCCTTCCCAGTTGGTTTCCCAGAAGCTGTTTAGTTACATGTCGGTTTCATAGAGTATGGCAAAAATTTTGCCAGGGCTGTTTCTTCCTAGGCCCACCGGGATCCCGTTTCTGGCGGCAGATCTTGCCAGCGGCCCGGCCCCACGGCGCGCAACGCCTCCGGCAGGGAGATGGCTCCTGAGTAAAGGGCCTTGCCCAGAATGGCTCCGGCCAAACCCGGCAAGCTCAGCAGGGCAAGTAAGTCCGTCAGCGAGCCGATGCCCCCAGAGGCAATCACCGGCAGGCGGGAAACAGCCAGAACCTGCCGCAACTGCTCCAGGTTGGGGCCGGCCAGGGTGCCATCCCGGCCAATGTCGGTGTAGATGATCCCGGCAGCCCCTTGAGCTTGTACCCGTTGCACCAGTTCGGTGGCCGGCAGGGGGGTGGTGTTCAGCCAGCCGCGGGTAGCCACCTGCCCTTGGCGGGCGTCAATCCCCACCCAGATGCGTCCTGGCAAGGCCTGAGTCATCGCCTCTAGAGTGTTGGGATCCTCCACAGCGACAGTGCCGACGATCACCCGATCTACCCCCAAGTCCAGCAACTGCCGCGCCTGTTCGAGAGATCGGATCCCGCCCCCCACCTGCACCGGGATGGCCAGTTTGCGGACGATGTCTGCAATGATGGGCAAGTTAACCGGATCCCCGCTTTTGGCCCCGTCCAGGTCTACCACGTGCAGGCGAGGCGCCCCTTGGGCAGCCCAGATTTCTGCCTGCTGGATGGGGTCGGCGGCCACCTGTTCCGCCTGGGCGTAATCGCCTTGGTAAAGACGCACGGCGCGGCCCTGCAAAAGGTCGATGGCGGGGATCACCTCGAGAAAGACACTGGCGTGAGGCATGATGGGATCCCTGGAGAAGAGCTTTTCCAGTATCGCCCAGCGGGGATCCTGGACAAGGGCAGCGGATAGGAAAACCTTTGGGGCGACCATGAACGCGCGTCAACTGGCCCTCTTGGCTCTGCAGAAGATCGAGCGGCAAAACGCCTACGCCGACCTGGTGCTGGAGCACCTGTTGGCCCATAGCCGCCTGATCCCCGCCGACCGGCACCTGGTCAGCGAGCTGGTGTACGGCGTTACCCGCCGTCGCCGCACCCTCGATGCCCTGATCGACTGCTTTGCCCGCCGCTCTGCCCACCAGCAACCGCCCGACTTGCGGCTGATTCTGCACCTTGGCCTTTACCAACTGGCTTTTCTGGATCACATCCCCCCCAGCGCCGCCATCCACACCAGCGTGGAATTGGCCCGCCAGGTGGGCCTGGGATCCCTGACAGGGGTGGTGAACGGCATCTTGCGTGCCTACCAGCGGCAAGCGTTGGATGGGGCGGAAAAGGATCCCCTCAAGCCCTTACAGGACACGCTGCCCACGGATCCGATTCAGGCCTTGGGGATCCGGCACAGCTTTCCCGACTGGCTGGTGCGCCTCTGGTGGGAGCGCCTGGGGCCAGCCGAGACCGAGCAGTTGTGCGCCTGGTTCAACCGAGCGCCCCACCTGGATCTGCGGGTTAACCCGCTGCGGGCAGATGTGAACAAAGTCATTCAAGCCTTGGCAGAAGTGGGGATCCCCGCCTCACCCATCCCTGAGGTGCCGGGCGCCCTGCGGCTAGGGCGGCCTGCCGGCGATATTAGGGCCCTGCCGGGCTTTGCCCAGGGCTGGTGGAGTGTTCAGGATGCCAGCGCCCAGCAGGTGGTGCATTGGCTGGATCCCCAGCCAGGGGAACGGGTGATCGACTGCTGTGCCGCCCCCGGCGGCAAGACCACCCACATGGCCGAGCAGATGCAGGATCGCGGCGAGATCTGGGCCCTGGATCGCCATCCCCACCGCCTGCGGCGCCTAGAGGAAAATGTGCAGCGCTTAGGCTTGCGCTCGATCCGTCCCCTGGCCATCGACCTGTTATCCCTGAGCGCCGCTGCCGAACCCCCTGCCCCCCTGCCCCCCTGGCAGAGCGCCGACCGGGTGTTGCTGGACGCTCCCTGCTCTGGCCTGGGAACCCTGCACCGCCATGCCGATGCCCGCTGGCGCCAAACCCCCGATCAGGTGCAGGAGCTGGCCCATCTGCAGGGTCGGCTGTTGCAGGTGGCAGCCCGTTGGCTCAAGCCGGGCGGACTGTTGGTGTACGCCACCTGCACCCTGCATCCTGCCGAAAACGAGGCGGTCATCCAGTCTTTTCTGAACCGGCATCCCCACTGGGCCGCCGAAGGGGATCCCCTGCTCATCTGGCCCCATCGCCAGGATCGGGATGGATTTTTTATCCAACGGCTGCGCCGCTGCGATTAAGCCTTCCCCGTTCTATCTCTCCTCTTCCTCCGCATGGCTTCTGAGCTGCTCACCAGCCCAAAAAACCCTTGGATCCGGCAGTTGCGGCAGTTGCACCGCAGCAAAGGCCGGCGGGAACAGGGCGCCTTCTTAATAGAGGGATCCCACCTCCTCGAAGAGGCGCTGGGGGTCGGCTGGCCTCTGCGAGCTGTCTGCTACACCTTCGATTGGGCCGAGCGTCATCCCCAGTTGTTGGCCAGCCTGCCCCAGCATCTGCGGCGGCAGGCCGTCAGCCTAGAAGTGATGGCGGCCCTCTCTACCACCGAGTCTCCGGAAGGGGTTGTAGCTGTGGCTGTTAGCCGGCAAATCGCCTCCCCTCCCCCAGAGGCGTTGCGCCTGGGCTTGGTGGTCGAAGCCCTGCAAGATCCAGGTAATTTGGGATCCCTGATCCGCGTCGTGGCGGCCACCGGAGCCGATGGCCTCTGGCTAAGCGCAGACAGCGTCGATCCGGAAAACCCCAAAGTCCTGCGGGCCTCCGCCGGCCAGTGGTTTCGCCGCCCGCCGCAAGTCTTGCCCGACCTGCCCACCTGGATCCAGGCCTGTCGTCGCCAAGGGATCCAAGTTTTGGCCGCCACCCTCTCCCCTCTGGCCACCTGCCATTGGGATCACGACCTCACCCGGCCAACCCTTTTTCTCTTGGGCAACGAAGGGGCTGGCCTAAAGGCATCCACCATCCAGCAGGCCGATGCCCAGGTGCGGATCCCGATGGCTGAGGGCGTCGAATCCCTCAACGTGGCCATGACAGGGGGATTGCTGCTCTACGAAGCTTTGCGCCAGCGGCGAGCCCAGTTGAGAGACACAGCTTGAAGAGCCGCCCTCGTTTCACAACTCCTCATCTGCAAAGATGGGGGCCTCAACCTCTTCCTGCTCTCCCTCCTCCATCCCCCCCGGTCGGCTGGCAGAAACCGTTACCCCTGCAGAAAGTTTTTCCCGCACAGCCGCTTCCACCTCCGCCAGGATCTCCGGCTTTTCTTTCAGGTAAACGACCAGATTGTCTCTCCCTTGGGCCACATTCTCCTCTTTGTAGCTGTACCAGGAACCGCGTCGTTTGAGAATGCCCATCTCCTCAGCCAAATCGACAATGCAGCCGATGTTGGAGATGCCCTGGCCGAAGATGATGTCAAATTCTGCCCGCCGGAAGGGGGGAGCAACTTTGTTTTTCACCACCTTGACCCGCGCTCGGATCCCGTATTCTTCAGCACCTTTTTTTAGAGTTTGCACGCGGCGAATATCCAGCCGCACCGACGCATAGAACTTGAGGGCATTGCCGCCGGTGGTGGTTTCCTGGGGGCCGTAGCCCATGCCGCCGATTTTGGAGCGCAACTGGTTAAGGAACAGAACAATTGATCCGGTTTTGCTGACGTTGCCGGCAATCTTGCGCAGTGCTTGGCTCATCAGGCGGGCCTGTAGTCCCATGTGGGCATCTCCCATATCCCCCTCGATCTCGGCGCGGGGAACCAGCGCTGCCACCGAGTCCACCACCACAATGTCCACAGCAGCAGATCGCACCAGTTGATCGACGATCTCCAAAGCTGCCTCCCCCGTGTCTGGCTGGGAGATGAGCAGATTCTGGATATCCACCCCCAAAGCTGCTGCATAAGTGGGATCCAGCGCGTGCTCGGCATCCACAAAGGCGGCTGTTCCCCCTCGTTTTTGCACCTCGGCAATGGCGTGCAGAGCAACCGAGGTTTTCCCAGAAGATTCCGGCCCGAAGACTTCGATGATTCGCCCCTTGGGGTAGCCACCGCCCATGGCCAAGTCGAGGGTGATAGCGCCGCTGGGTATGGTCTCCACCCGCATCTGGGCCGCATCTCCCAAGCGCATGATCGCCCCTTTGCCGAAATTGCGCTCGATCTGGCCCAACACCTGATCCAGAGCTTTGCGTTTCTCCGACTTCAACTTGTCCAAGTCGTCTCCATTGTTCACGGCAGAAGCTTTGCTTCGGGTCATGGCCAGCACCCTCCCCCAGGAGTTGCGGTGGAAAATCGAGCCTGCATTCTAACATTGTCGCCTTGTTGCCCTCAGCGGATCCCTTTATCTCCCTCCAAATTGGAGTCAGCTCGTACCTTGCCTCAGTTCCCAGCTCCCCTCTCCCTCAGGGAGAGGGGCTGGGGGTGAGGGTAGCTCCCTCAGGGAGAGGGGCTGGGGGTGAGGGTCGCAGAATAGGTAGAGTGAGCTAGAAAGACCAGTTCAGGAATACCGCCGTGCTCATGACCCTGGTGTTGCAATCCCCCGGTCCAATTGTGTTCACCTGGGGCCCCTTCAGCCTGCGTTGGTATGGCCTGCTGATCGGCTTAGCCATGGTGCTGGGCTTGCTCCTGGCCCGCCACCTGGCGGCACGGCGCGGTCTTCCCCCCAATTCCATGTCTGATCTGCTGCTGTGGCTGGTGGTGGGATCCCTGCCCCTTGCCCGTTTTTACTACGTGGCTTTTGAGTGGGAGCGATATCGAGATGGCCCTTGGTGGAAAGTCCTGGCCCTCTGGCAGGGGGGGATGGCCATCCATGGCGCTTTGCTGGGGGGCAGTGCGGCACTTTACCTATTTGCCCGCCGGCAGCGGCTGAACTTCTGGCTGCTGGCCGATTGCATCGTTCCTTCCCTCAGCCTTGGCCAGAGCATCGGTCGCTGGGGCAACTTCTTCAACAACGAGGCCTATGGAGAGGTTTTGCCTCCGGATAGTTCTCTGTGGATCCAGCTACAGCTCCCCGACGGATCCCGTGTGCATCCCACTTTTCTGTACGAGTCCCTCTGGAACTTGGGCCTCTTCGGGATCCTGCTCTTTTTGAGCTATCGGCGTCAGCCTCCGCCTGGTAGCCTCCTGGGTCTCTACCTGCTGGGGTATAGCCTTGGACGCTTCTGGATCGAGGGGCTGCGCACCGACAGCCTCATGCTGGGGTCCTTGCGAGTGGCCCAGGGAGTGAGCCTGTTGCTCATCGGAGCTGGCTTGGCCGTGATGCTGACCGCCCAAAGACGTGCTTCTGCTCACCTAAGCCCAGTGAGGCCCTCACCTGATCTCTCGACAGGGATCCCCACCCCTGAGCACCCCTCGAAGGAGCCGTAAGCCATGGCGAGCGCACGAGATGAAGAGCTTTGGCAACAAGCTTCTCCTCTGGTGTTGCCCTCTGCCGCTGCCACCCAATCGCTGGCGGCCCTGGTAGCCCAGGCTGCCGTTCGCCTCCTTGACTCTTCAGGCCAGCAACACAACCCCCAGGGCAGGAGCAGGATAAACTCCCCTCCCGGCCTAGTGATCCTTCTAGAAGGGAACCTGGGCAGCGGCAAAACCACCTTTGTACAGGGCCTAGGCCAGGGCTTGGGGATCCCTGAACCCATCGACAGCCCCACCTTCGTGCTGCTCCAGGAATACCACACCGGACAGATCCCTCTTTTTCATTGCGATCTCTACCGTCTGGGATCCCCCTCTGGCGGAGCCGAGTCCTCAGCTCTCGACGATCTGGGGCTGGAAGAACTTTGGAGCCAAGCTGGGATCACCGCCATCGAATGGCCTCAGTACCTGCCCTACTTGCCAGCAACCTACCTCTGGCTGCGCCTAGAACCCGATCCTCAGGCAGAGGGATCCCGCCTGCTGTACGCCAAGGGCAGGGGATCCCAGCT